>JANONO010000058.1:0-4511 GCA_031420875.1 Gallionellaceae bacterium
GAATTCCCAACAGATGAATTGAAATAGAAATGAGCAGTTAATTCTCTCGAACAAAAAATTGAATTAATGATAGCCGTCGCCTAAAATAAAAACGGCCTGCATCTCTACAAGCCTTGAATTTACTGGTGCTGATGGCGCGAATCGAACGCACGACCTACTGATTACGAATCAGTTGCTCTACCGACTGAGCTACATCAGCCTGTTGCGAGAATGTCAGGGTCGAAGCTTTCCCGATAAAATTTATCTGTACAACAGCGCCAAGTAGAGAACGCAAATCACAAAGAAAGTATGCAGCCAAGCTCCTAGGCGGGGCGAACACGCACCACAATGTCAATACCATCGGCGACCATGCCTGCTGGCATGGGGGGAAGACTGCTAATGGTAATTTCGTCATCGGCAATATCAGACAACTTGCCGCTCACCACATCATAAAAATGGTGATGAGCTTCGGTGTTGGAGTCGTAGAAAATTCTGCTCGGATCAACCATCACCTCTCGCACCAAGCCTTTGCTAACGAAAAGTTTTAACGTGTTATACACCGTAGCTTTAGAGGCATAGGCATGACTGGCGTCAATTTTCTCTTGAATTTGATCGGCCGACAAATGCTGATGTTTGGCAAATACAATTTGTGCAATATCTATGCGCTGTCTAGTTAAGCCAACGCCATGGCGCTGCAATAGCTTGACTGCATTTTCACGAGTAGGGGAAGGGGTAAGTTTCATAGTGAAATTATTATAATGCAAGACTGGAATAATGTCTAAGCACCCCAAGCTGCTCGATAAGGTGCAACATCAAATGGTTGAGGCGCGCCCGCTATTTCATTCCACAAAATATCAACGCTCGCGGGAGTCATAGTAACGCCATAACGAAAATGGCCACTGTTGACGTAAAGGTTCTTTAAGTGCGGATGCCGCGCTATGGTGGGGATGTTGCTTGGCGATGCTGGGCGCAGGCCAGCCCATTGTTGGATGAGCGGCATGTCACGTAATGGTGGCAATACGGTTTGGGCGCGTTGGGTCAGGTCATTTCGCGCAGCAAGAGTAATTTGCTTATCAAAACCTACGTCTTCCAGCGTGCTGCCGACCAGCACATGACCATCACGGCGCGGAATAAGGTAGAGATCATCTTGCACGACGATATGACGTAGCGGCGGCTGGGCAAATTTAAATAGCAGCATCTGTCCGCGCACGGGCTTAATATCCAGTTGCATGGCATACTTCCCCAGCACCTCCTTGCTCCACGCCCCTGCGGTGACAATGTAGTTGTCCGCATGATATTCGCCAGTTGACGTGGCCAGCATCCTTACCCGCCCCCCCTCCGCCTCAATGCCGCGAACGGCACATTGCTCTACTATGCGTGCGCCCAGCGCTTCGACGCGGCTACGCAAGGCGCGCATCAGACGCGGATTTCGCACTTGCGCTACATGCGGCAAGTAAAGCGCATCAGCGTATATTTGCAATGCGTAGTCTGCCGCATTGCCTTGGTGTAAGCTGACATGATGCGCCGCACACCATTTCTGCGCGGCGGAACTGTCGAACGGCGGCAACACTACCATCCCGCTCGTCTCGTATTCCACATCAATGCCGCTTGCGTCCTGCAAACCCGCTACCCAAGCGCCAAATAAATCCGCGCTGTAACGGGTCAAGCGCGTCACTTCATCTGGATAATCCCACGGACACAAGGGCGATAAAATTCCTCCGCCCGCCCAAGAAGACTCTTGCCCGACTGCACCGCGCTCCAGCACAGTGACCGCCGCGCCTTGGGTCAAAAGCCGCTCCGCGGTAGCTAGCCCGATAATACCCGCTCCAATCACAATAAAATCTTGTTGCATTTCACTCCTATTATTCATTTTGATGTCTCAGCATCTTTAGTCCACGGGCTTAATTTTTGCACGCTTGAATTGTTGATTACTGTTCCAGCCCCTATAATTATAGCCAACTGACAATATCGAGGTTGCCATGAAAAAAATGAAGCATGAAGCAGAATTAATCAAGGAAGCCATACTCGCGGGCGTAAAATATGCTGAGGGTCGGGGAGTGGTGCAGTTTGAAGCGACCGATTCGGCCAGCGACAAAATTCTATATATCTATCGTCTGCTTGTTCACGACAAAGTGATACAGCCATTGCCGGAAGATCAAGTTGCTGAAAAAACTTTGCGGCATAAGCTGGCTATATGGCACTCCAAGCAACTACCCAAAGATCATCCGCTGTTGAATTAATCCAAACTCAAACTAAAATTTATTAAAAAGGACACATGATGCAAACACCGAATCAGAATAACTCAGCGAACTCCACCACCCCGCCCACAGCCAAACGTCCCATCTGGACGAAGCTGCTAACTATCATCATTCTGCTGGGGGTTGCGGTCACTTTCATCACGATTCTGCCGCGCGGATATTCACATGACTTCACCCTGATCGGCAAAGGAGAAAACATCGTAGTGATGGTTCATAACCCACATTTGGTTGATAGCGGGAATAATATGGGCATCATAAGTGCAACCCTGCGGGATGAATATAAGGGTCGCGTCACGTTTCTTGTCGCCGATCTTTTTGTTGCAGAAGGAATCGAGTTTATAAAAAAATATGAGATTGACAATACCACTGCATTGGTTTTGTTTTCTCCCAGCGGAGAGAAAGTAAAGGTGTTGTACGGGCAGCAGAACATAGAGGCGATGCGAAAAAGTATAGCGGATGGATTCCGTATTTAACCCCGATATTAGATTACTCCATGTGCATCCCGCCATTCACATGCAGCGTCGCACCGGTAATATAAGCCGCACCCGACCCGGCCAAAAAAGCTACAGCGGCGGCGACATCAGCCACTTGTCCTAAACGTTTTAATGGAACTTGCTCAACCAGCTTGTCACGTTGCTCTTGAGTTAATTCTTCGGTCATGTCAGTGGCGATGAACCCCGGTGCAACACAATTGACAGTGATATTACGGCTGCCAATTTCGCGCGCCAGCGATTTGCTAAAGCCTATCATGCCTGCCTTGGAAGCCGCGTAGTTAGCTTGCCCTGCGTTACCCATGCTGCCCACTACCGATGAAATATTGATGATGCGTCCATTGCGGGCTTTCATCATGCCGCGTAGCACGGCGCGGCTCAGACGAAATACTGATTTCAAATTGGTCGCCATGATGTCGTCCCACTCGTCGTCGCTCATGCGCGCCAGCAGGTTGTCGCGGGTAATGCCAGCGTTGTTGACCAGAATCGAAATCTCGCCGTATTGTTTGCGTATGGTGTCGTGCGTCTGATCAATTTGTGCGCTGTCATTGACGTTCATGGTCATGCCGCCGCCCTTGATACCCGCCGCTGCCAAATATTCGCTGATTGCTTGAGCACCCTTGTCGCTGGTGGCAGTGCCAATCACGGTAGCGCCCTGCCTGCCTAATTCCAAAGCGATGCCTTGTCCGATGCCACGAGTAGCGCCGGTTACTAATGCGATTTGTCCTGGTAAATTCATTTCATTCCCCTTGCTTGTTATGCCAACGCAGCGAACGCCGTTTGCAGTGCTGCGCCATCATTCAATGCCAGTGCTTGCTGATTAGTGTCTATGCGTTTGTTCAGCCCCACCAACACTTTGCCCGGCCCGCATTCCACATTATGGCTCATGCCCTGTTGTCCAAAATATTGGATCGTTTCCACCCAGCGCACGGGCGAATACAACTGCCGCACCAGCGCGTCTTTGATTGAAGCGGCATCGGCATAGCATTGCACATCGGCATTGTGCAGTACCGGAATAATCGGTGATTGCACGGACACATTATTCAAATACGCGCGCAGTTTATCTGCCGCACCGCGCAACAGGCTGCAATGCGAAGGTACACTCATCGGCAACATCAGCGCACGTTTCGCGCCTTTGGCTTTGGCCAATTCCATGCCGCGTTCTACTGCTGCGCGGTTACCGGCGATGACTATTTGCCCTGGGGAATTGTAATTAACAGCTTCTAGCACCTCTCCCTGAGCAGCTTCCTTGCACACAGTACGCACCGCATCATCATCCAAGCCAAGAATCGCAGCGATGCCGCCTACTCCCTCCGGCACCGCCTGCTGCATGACTTCGGCGCGATAACGCACCAGCGGCAGCGCATCGGAAAATTTAATTGCGCCGCCCGCTACCAGCGCAGTGTATTCACCCAAGCTATGCCCAGCTAGAAGCGCCGGGGCAGGCGCGTTCAGGCTTTGCCAGGCGCGATAGACAGCCACTCCGGCGGTGAGCATGAGGGGTTGCGTGTTAACTGTAGCATTAAGATCAGCATCACTGCCCTCCCCCACCAGTTGCCACAGGTCTTGGTGCAAGATGTCTGAAGCCTCGACAAATGTGGCGCGTACCACGGGGAAATCAGCATAGGCATTCATCATGCCGCGTGATTGAGATCCTTGGCCGGGAAAAACGAAAGAGAATTTTGTCATAGGATACAAGTTGTAGGTCGGGTTTTAACCCGACATAATATTTAGGTTGTCGGGCTGAAGCCCGACCTACGGCTCAAGCTACCAGCGAATCAAT
>JANONO010000059.1:0-3777 GCA_031420875.1 Gallionellaceae bacterium
ATTTATGTGGCGGGGTTGGCGAACACATTGCAAGAAGGGGTAGCAATGGCCGACCAAGTGATCACCAACGGTGCTACGAAAATCAAACTGGATCAGCTTATTGCTTTAAGCAAAAACTTGTAGGGCGGATCACACTCGCCCACCCCACCAGCCACCGGTTGCAGTAAAACTGGGCGTCTATGCATGACAACTTAATCAGCGCTTCCCTGAAATATTCAGAATTACATTGGGCCAATTAACCTAAAAAACGCAGTTGAACAATGTCCACCCTTCGATAACGCCCGCTGTGCGGGCTACTCAGGGCGAACGGCCTGTCACCCAACAGGAAATTCATTTTCCGTTCGTGCTGAGCGTAGCGGCAGGGTTTGCCGCGAAGTCGAAGCATGCCAACTGCGGTTTTTAGGATTAAGCCGAGCGCTTCAATTATTTAATTGTAGGGCGCCTCTAAACGAGGGTTGCTTTTGATGCAACATTAGAATATGCTTATATTGTAAATAATCAACTCACCAGGTGGATTGCCATGATGCGTCAAAGTTTATTTCTGCTGGCAGGGGGGCTGGCTTTGAGTTGGGTGACTAGCTCAACATCAACGGCAGAGCCGCTGGTCGCAACCCCGGTGCAGATACGCGAGGTGGCGCAAACCTATAGCGCCGATGGCGTGGTTGAGGCGACGCGGCAATCTACCGTGTCGGCGCAGATTTCCGGGCGGGTGAAGGAAATTTATTACGATGTCGGCGACAGCGTGCAGAAGGGTCAGGTTATTCTGCGCATAGATCAAGGGGAAGCCGCGCAGGCTTTGGCTGGCAGTCAGGCGCAGGTGATGCAGGCGCAGGCTGCCATGCACAATGCCAAATCCAATTACGATAGAGCGCGCCAGATGTTCGCGCAGAAATTCATCAGCCAAGCCGCTTTGGACAAGGCTGAAGCTGATTACAAAATGGCGCAGGCGCAGGCTGCGGCCAGTCAGGCTGGCGAAAGCCTGGCGGCGGTGGCGCAAAGCTACACTGCGGTGGTCGCGCCATATGGCGGCATGGTCGCGGCGCGTTTGGTGCAGGTCGGCGAAATGGTGACGGTAGGCCAGCCGCTGATGACAGGCTTTGATCCTTCCAAGATGCGGGTGATCGTCAATGTGCCGCAAGACAAGCTGAAGGACATCGGCGCACGCCCCGATGTCGCAATTGAATTCCCCGCCATTAAACTCAAGGTGCAAGCTGCTGCTGTGACCGTGCAGCCGCTGGCCGACGCACGCACCCACACCACGCAGGTACGCATAGACCTGCCCGCCAAGCAGGCCGGTGTTTATCCGGGCATGTTTGTGCGCGCACACTTTGTCGTGGGCAAAGCAAAAAAAATGCTGATACCGGCCAGCTCTGTCGTGCGCCGCAGCGAGGTCAGTGCAGTGTATGTGGTGGGTGGTAAAGATCAGGTGACATTGCGCCAGATTCGCTTGGGCGAGGCGGTCGGTCTGAACGAGATTGAAGTGCTGGCTGGATTGAATGCCGGTGAGCAGGTGGCGCTGGATCCGGTCAAGGCGGGCATGGCACAATCGGCGAAAAAATAATGGGCATCTCCGGACGCATCGCCAGATTTTTTCTGCACTCGCACATGACGCCGTTGCTGGCGTTGGTGGCGGTGCTGCTCGGCTTGTTTGCCGTGCTGGTCACGCCGCGCGAAGAAGAGCCGCAGATCAATGTCACCATGGCCAATGTGCTGATCGCCTATCCCGGCGCTTCGGCGCAGGATGTAGCGAACAGCGTGGCGACCCCGGCTGAGCAAGTGCTGTCGCAGATTGCCGGAGTGGATCATGTTTACTCCGTATCGCAGCCCGGCATGGCGGTGCTTACTGTGCAGTTCAAAGTGGGTGAGCCGCATATTCCTGCACTGGTCAAGTTGTACGATGTCATTCATTCCAACGCCGACTGGTTGCCGCCCACGCTGGGTGTGGCTCAACCCATCATCAAGTCCAAAGGCATAGACGATGTACCGGTGGTGGCGCTGACCTTGTGGCGCGAAGAGGCGGCTGGCGACAGTGTGGCGCTCACACAAGTAGCACACGCGATGGAAGTCGAGTTGAAGCGCGTACCCGGCACACGCGAAGTCGTTACATTGGGCGGGACGGCGCGCACGGTGCGCGTCCTGCTCGATGCGGAGAGCCTGAATGCCTATCACTTGACCGTGCAGGATGTGCGTGGTGTGTTGCAAGCCGCGAATGTGTCGCAAGAATCGGGTAGCCTGGTGCAGGGCGACCGCGAGCTGCGGATACACACTGGAAATTTCTTGCGCGATGCTTATGAGGTCAGCCAGTTGGTGGTGGGCGTAGCCGCAGGCAAGCCGGTTTATCTGCGCGATGTGGCAGAAATTCGTGACGGCGCAGACCAGCCTGCGAGTTACGTCTGGCTGGGTACGGGCATGGCGGCGGGCGACAAAAAAATTCAAGGCCGCGGTGAATTTAGCGCAGTCACCATTGCGATCAGCAAGAAGCCGGGCGAGAACGCGGTGGAGGTGGCCGAACAATTATTGCAGCGCGTGGAAGAACTCAAGGGCAGTGTGATTCCGGCTGACGTGCAGGTCACCACCACGCGCAACTATGGCGAGACCGCCAACGACAAGGCGATGAAGCTGATCCAGAAATTATTCTTCGCTACTCTCGCGGTGGTGGCCTTGGTGTGGATTGCTTTAGGGCGACGCGAGGCATTCATCGTCGGCATAGCCGTGCTGCTTACGCTGGCGGCTACGCTGTTTGCTTCCTGGGCATGGGGCTTCACCCTAAATCGCGTATCGCTCTTTGCGCTGATTTTTTCCATCGGGATTTTGGTGGACGATGCAATTGTGGTGGTCGAGAACATCCATCGTCGCCGTCAGTTGTCCAGCGATCAGCCTTTATCCGAAATTATTCCAGCAGCGGTGGACGAAGTGGGTGCGCCCACCATATTGGCCACCTTGGCCGTGATTGCCGCCCTGCTGCCGATGGCTTTCGTCAGCGGGCTGATGGGGCCGTACATGAGCCCGATTCCGATCAACGCCAGCATGGGTATGCTGATTTCACTGGCCGTCGCTTTTGTCATCACACCGTGGTTGGCGTTGAAATTTTCTGCGCCGCAACATGGCGAAATGATGAACGAACGCGACACCGCTTTTTCCCGATTCTTCAAATTACGCTTGACGCCATTTCTGAATGGAAAGCAGGGCAAGGCTGCGCGGCGTAAATTGTGGCTGGCCATATTGGCCGGGCTGGTATTTTCAGTAGGCTTGGTTGCGGTGAAGCTAGTCGTACTGAAAATGTTGCCGTTCGACAACAAATCCGAATTTCAAGTGGTGGTGGACATGCCTAGCGGCACTGCGCTGGAGCGAACTTCGGCGGTAATGCATGAGATCGGCGCTTATCTCGCCACCGTGCCGGAAGTGACCGACTATCAGGGCTATGCCGGTGCGGCATCGCCGATCAATTTTAATGGCTTGGTGCGCCAGTATTATTTACGCAGCGCGGCCGAGCAAGGTGATATACAGGTCAATCTAAAAAATAAACATGAGCGCAAGCGCAGCAGCCACCAGATAGCCAGCAGCGTGCGTGAGCCAATCGAGGCGATTGCCAGACGCTGGAACGCCAATGTAAAAATAGTCGAAGTACCGCCGGGCCCGCCTGTGCTATCACCCATCGTGGCCGAAATTATGGGCCGGATTATGACGGCATGCGCCAAGTGGCCACGCAGGTGCGCCAACAATTCGCCAACACCGCAGAGATTATTGGAATTGACGACAGCGTGACGGAGGCTGCAC
>JANONO010000060.1:0-3484 GCA_031420875.1 Gallionellaceae bacterium
ACCCGGCGCAAGTTGGGGCAGGAAGCGGTGCAATATCTCGACCCCAGACTGGAACCGATCTTGTCGCCGACTTACGGCGTGATGGTGTATCAGGAACAGGTGATGCAGATCGCTCAGGTGATGGCGGGCTACAGTCTGGGCGCGGCGGATTTGCTGCGTCGCGCCATGGGCAAGAAAAAGCTGGAAGAAATGGCCGAGCAGCGCGGCGCATTTGTAAAGGGCGCGGTTGAGCGCGGCATGAAAGAACGCGATGCCGAGCAGTTGTTTGACCAGATGGAAAAGTTTGCCGGTTATGGCTTCAACAAATCTCACGCTGCTGCCTACGCATTGGTGGCCTATCAAACCGCCTATCTCAAGGCACATTATCCAGCGGCTTTCATGGCGGCCACGCTGTCCTCGGACATGGATAACACCGACAAAGTTTTTATTTTTTATCAAGACACCTTGCTGCAAAAAGTGACCATCCTGCCGCCGGATATTAATTCTTCCGGCTACCGTTTTACGCCGACTGACGAGCGCACTATTGTGTATGGCTTGGGCGCGATCAAGGGCACGGGCGAGGCTGCAATTAACAATCTCAGCGAAGCGCGCAAATCAGGCGGCGCGTTCCGCGACCTGTTTGATTTCTGCCGCCGCGTAGATAAGCGCGTAGTGAATCGTCGCGCCATCGAGGCGCTGATACGCGGCGGCGCATTCGATGCGCTCTCGACGCATCGTCATCAACTGCTGGCCTCGATCGAGGCCGCATTAAGCAGCGCCGAACAACAGGCGCGTGCAGCCAATCAAAATAGCTTGTTCGGTGACGATGAAAGTGCGGCCATGCCGATTATTCTGGCCGACGTGTCGCAATGGAAAATGCGCGAACAGTTGCAGCAGGAAAAATTGGCGCTGGGCTTTTATATTAGCGGCCATCCCTATCACGAGTTTGCCGCCGAGCTGGCCAACTTCGTCAAAACGCGCTTGGCCGACATCGCGCCACAAGCCGCCCCACCCAGTGGTCAAAACGGTTATACCAAACGCGGCGGCGGAACGGCGATGGTATTAGCTGGCATGGTGGCCGGTGTACGCATACAACAAACACGGCGCGGACGCATGGGTGTCGTCACGCTGGACGATGGTACAGCGCAAGTGGAGATGACCGTGTTCAACGAAATTTTTGAAGCCAGCCGCCCGTGGATACGCGAAGACGAATTGCTGGTGGTGCGCGGCAAAGTCAGCCTGGATGAATACTCCGGCAACATGCGTGTGACAGCAGAAGAATTGTTCGACTTCGCCTCGGCGCGCTCCATTTTCGCCAAGCGCTTAGAGCTTGCAGTCAGTGACCGCAACAAAATTCATGTGACACAACTGAAAGAATTATTCCAACCCTACAGCGGCGGCAAGTGCCCCATCATTATTCATTACAGCAACCAGACTGGCAGCGTCCCGCTTGCGCTGGGCGAGGAATGGTCGGTATCGCTGCATGACGACTTGCTACATGGACTGCACAAGATACTGGGTGAAGAACGAGTGCGAGTGATTTATTCTTGATAGGAAAATTTAATAATGGATTTTAAATATAAAAAGTTCGTTCTGACTATTCTGTTTGCCATGCCAGCAACGGTCCATGCCAGCGCCACCGACAAGCTGAAAACTTTTATCGCCGCAACCCATTCGGTACAGGCAAATTTCACACAGCAGGTACTGGATCAAAACGGAAAAAATTTACAAAGCGCTTCCGGCACTATGCAGTTTGTACGCCCCGGTAAATTTCGCTGGGCTTACCAAAAGCCTTATGAACAATTAATTGTGGGCGATGGCAAAAAATTCTGGCTGCATGACATAGAGCTGAATCAGGTCACGGTAAAGCAGATGGATGCCGCGCTAGGCAGCAGCCCTGCGGCATTGTTGTCCGGCAGCAATGAAATCGAGCGCGGCTTTGCGTTAAAGGATGTGGATAACAAGGACGATCTGGAATGGCTGCAAGCACAGCCTAAATCGCAAGACACCAGCTTTGAAAAAATCCTGATGGCATTTAACGCGCAATCTGATCTGGTGGTGATGGAGTTGTACGATTCTTTCGGCCACAAAACTGTATTACGATTTTCAAGTCTGCAACGTAATCCGCAACTGTCACCGAGCTTGTTCAAGTTCGTGCCGCCTCAAGGCGCGGATGTGCTGGAGTAGGCGCGTGATTCACTCTGCGCTGTATCGCGCACACCATATTCATGGCTGCCGATAATCTGTTTGGCACTCCTGCTCCCGCCGCTCCGCTGGCCGAGCGCCTACGTCCTAAACACATAGACGAAGTAATCGGTCAATCACATTTGCTCGGGCCGGGTCGTCCGCTACGCTTGGCATTCGAGTCCGGCAAGCTGCACTCGATGATTCTGTGGGGGCCGCCGGGGGTGGGCAAGACCACGTTGGCGCGGCTGATGGCTTCCGCATTCGACGCAGAATTTGTGCCGCTATCGGCGGTGCTGTCCGGGGTAAAAGATATACGTGATGCCATCGCACAGGCGCAGCATGTTTTGCAGCAGGGTGGCCGCCACACGATTTTATTTGTGGATGAGGTGCATCGTTTTAACAAATCACAGCAGGATGCCTTTCTGCCTTTTGTCGAGCAGGGGCTGGTGACTTTCATCGGTGCAACCACTGAGAATCCTTCTTTTGAAGTCAATGGCGCGTTGCTGTCGCGCGCTCAAGTGTATGTGTTGCAGCAGCTGTCAGGTGAGGAATTGGGAGTCTTGTTCGAGCGTGCCCGGCAGTCTTTAGAGTTGACTTATCCAGTTACTAATTCCGTTCGGGCTGAGCCTGTCGAAGTCGTTTTTCCATACCCTTCGACAAGCTCAGGGCGAACGGATTTTTTAGAGTTCACTGACGACGCACGCGAACGCATCATCGGCTTTGCCGATGGTGATGCACGGCGGCTGTTGAATGTACTGGAGCAATTGCAGACTGCGGCACTGGCGGCCAAAATCAACAAAATTGACGCCGCCTTTCTCGACAACACGCTGGCGCAAAAGCTGCGCCGTTTCGACAAGGGCGGCGAAGCATTTTACGATCAAATTTCCGCGCTGCATAAATCGGTGCGGGGTTCTCATCCTGATGCGGCATTGTATTGGTTGGTGCGTATGCTGGATGGTGGCGCTGATCCGCGTTATCTGGCGCGGCGCATCGTGCGTATGGCGTGGGAAGACATCGGCCTGGCCGATCCACGCGCGATACAATTGACGATGGATGCGGCGCAAACTTATGAACGTCTTGGTTCGCCAGAGGGTGAATTGGCGTTGGCGCAAGCGGTAATGTACATGGCGGTTGCGGCCAAGTCGAACGCGGGCTATGTCGCGTATAATGCCGCGCGCGCCTTCGTCTCTCAGGATGGTTCGCGTGCAGTGCCGCTGCACTTGCGTAATGCACCGACCAAGCTGATGAAGCAACTGGATTACGGCAAGGATTATCGTTATGCACATGATGAGCAAGACGGCTATGCGGCAGGTGAAAA
>JANONO010000061.1:0-2061 GCA_031420875.1 Gallionellaceae bacterium
CCGGAGCCGCCTTTCTTGATTCCAAACAAGGCAGCAATTTTGTTATTCAGGTCGCGTAATACCGCCTCCAGATCAGGCGGGCCGCCTTTATTGTTGCGATTACCCCATTGCGGATCATTCAATCCCATAATTTATCCTGTCAATTATTGCTGCTGGTCAATTATTAATGCTGATTAAGCGGATGCCACTCTTGTGGCGGTGCGTCCTGCCCTTTGGAATCGCGCGCTTCCGCCATTGCAGTACGCAATTCATCCAAGCCCGCGCCGGTCTTGGCGCTCAAATGAATGCGCGCAATTCTACCATATTCGTCGCGCTGCACACCGGCAGGAATATCTTGTAAATCTATCTTGTTGAATACCAAAATTTGTGGGATATGCTGCGCGCCAATTTCCAACAATACCTTGTTCACTTCAGCAATCTGGTCAAAGCGCTCGACGCTGTTGCCATCCACCACATGCAGCAATAAATCGGCCTGAGCGGTCTCCTCCAGCGTACTACTGAAAGCCGCCACCAAGCCATGCGGCAAATGGCGAATAAATCCGACCGTGTCCGATAGCACCACTTGACCTGTGCCCTCGATAAAAACCTTGCGCGAAGTTGTGTCCAGCGTGGCAAACAACTGATCCGCCACATACACATCGGCCTGCGTCAGCTTGTTAAATAAGGTGGATTTCCCGGCATTGGTATAGCCGACGATGGATACCGAAAATACATCGGAACGATTACGCGAGCGGCGCATGACTTGACGCTGCCGTGCGAGTTTTTCGAGACGCTCTTTCAACAACTGCACACGCTTATCCAGCTTGCGTCTATCCAGCTCTAACTGTGTCTCACCCGGACCGCGCGCGCCGACCGCGTATTTCTGCTGCCCCATGTCGGGGTTCATGCCGACCAAACGAGTAGATAAATATTTAAGCTGCGCCAGCTCTACCTGCACTTTGCCCTCATGGCTTTTGGCGCGCAGCGCAAAAATATCCAGGATCAGCATGGTGCGATCTATCACCCGCGCTTTAATGCGCGCGGTGAGATTACGCATCTGCGCCGGAGAAAGATCGTGATTAAATATGACCAAAGGAACTTCGTGCTGCTCGACCAGCGCGGCGATTTCATCTACCTTGCCGCTACCGGCAAACAACGACGCATCAGGGCGCTGTCGCCGCCCTTCCACTAGAGCAACCGTTTGCACACCGGCACTACTGGCCAAAAGACGCAACTCTTGCAGACTTTCTGCGTAATCCGGCGCGCCTAAGTCTAGACTGACTAATATTGCTGTATTGTCAGCCGCAGTGCTTTCATGCATTACTCGGCTTCTAGTGGAATAACGACAGAACGTGCCGGAACAATAGTGGAAATGGCGTGTTTATACACCATCTGGGTAATGGTGTTTTTCAGCAGCACCACATACTGGTCAAACGATTCGACCTGTCCCTGCAATTTAATACCATTCACCAAATAAATGGCGACCTGTACATGCTCCTTACGCAATGCGTTCAGGAACGGGTCTTGTAGCTGTTGCCCTTTTGTAGTCATAGTATGTCTCTTAATGGTTATGGTGGGAGAGCCACTCTACTGGATTTTAGGATAATGCGAAAGGGTGGGTTACGCTCTTGTGAGCTAAGCCCTATGGCAAATACCTGACCAAGGCAAAATCATCGCCAGCCCCCCCTGCCGAAACCCCTGCCGCGACGATCTTGCTGCCTTGGATGGCGACGGCATAAGCCACAGACCCTGCCCCAATGGCTGTGGTGACCTTGCCGCCTGAGCCGAAGCTGGTATCGAGGCTGCCATTGGCATTGTAGCGGGTCAGGGCGAAATCATTGCTAGCCGCTTTGGATGAAACTCCTGCTGCGACGATCTTGCCGTCTTGGATGGCGACGGAATAGGCGGAATCATCACTTGCCCCTATAGCTGTGGTCACCAAGCCGTCTGCGTCGAAAGTATTATCGAGGTTGCCATCGGTTTCATAGCGAACCAAGGCGAAATCATTGTCTGAAGATCCTGCCACGACGATCTTGCCGTCCAACGGCTGAATGGCGACGGAATAGGCAACATCGTTGCCCG
>JANONO010000062.1:0-2704 GCA_031420875.1 Gallionellaceae bacterium
GCGCGCTGCTTACCCTCGGCTTGACGTGACTTGCGCGCATCGGTTTGCGAGCGCCCCCACCCCTCAAAATACGCATTCAGCAGCTTATCAAGGTGTGTATCAACGAGGGGCGGCAATGCCTGCCAACGCTGGCTTGGCGTAACGGTAGCTACAGCCGAGTCAGCAGTCTGGCTTGATTCAGCATGACCCGAATGTTCCCCTTGATAGAGCGCATCCAAAATTGATAATCGGACGCTGATCTGATCTGCCTTGTGCAAGGCAGCCTGCAAAGCATCAACTAATTCCGCCATTGAATCTTTATCAGCCAGGGTGACAGGAACGGCTAACACAGTGGTGCGCGCGCTATCGCTGGCGCTAGCAATAGCGGAGGCAAGCGCAGCCCACTCCTTGTTGTCTGCGCTTATGCCAGCGCCGGCGGCGTTCAATTGAGTTAAAGCCTGACGGGCTTCACTCGTCCAGCGCTGAACGGCTCGCAATGAATCACTGCGTTCGCGTATCAGCGCTGTTAATTTTTTTTGTAATTGGGCAAAGGTGGCGTTTTGCTCATCGTCAAGCAACGCCGGATCAAGTGCGCGCCAAGCTAGATCAAGCTCTACCAAACGGTTGGCCGGGATGATAGCTTCATTGACCAGAGCAGTGGCATTATCAATTAACTGACTGGCAGCCTCACAGGTCTCGCGTTTTGCGACCAGCGCTTCATAGCGCTGTTTTGCCAAACGGTGGATGCGACGGTCATGGGTGCGAAATTCACGCTCAGCCAATTTAAGCGCCGCTTCACTTTTAAGCGCGAGCACGGCGGCGTGCTTGATGTCCACCGACGGCGCATCTTTCGCCACAGCCAACAGCTCGTGATCGTTACCGATGGCAGACTGTAGCTTACCCTCCCATTCAACCTTAATGGCCAACTGGTTCGCCTCTTGTGTCGCCAACAGTGCTTCGGTCGCGACTTTAGCAGCTTGCAAATCCAGCGCTACGCTGGCAGGCGCTTCATTTTTTCTAAAAATATTGCTGAACATGATTTTCTGGCTCTTTCAATCAAATCGAGACACGCATTGTGCCAGTTGTGTGCGTGCTGCCGCAAGCCGCATGTCTAACGGCTGTCTTGCGCGCCGTGGCTTTCAACCGGAGTGAAGGTAAGGCCCGACGCTTGCTTGATGCTGCGCAGGGTATCGGCCAGCGCTTGCTGGACATTGGCATGGACAATCAGCGTAAAATTTTTCATGTGGAGCTCTGCTGTACAGCTTGTAATTTGCGCTCAGCGCGGCCTTCTAGCCCATCGTAGAGTGTGGGCAAAGCACCAACGTCAGTAATGTAGAAGTGAATAGTCTGCCTATCACCTGCCACCGCGAGTAGGTACTGAAGTTCCAAACCCGAACTCCTGGCAAGAATTTTTCAAATGGATGGTAAAAATTTCTCAAAGGGCATGAGGTGCGTGACTACAGCCTATGTGATGTCCTTCTGCAACCCAAGCTCCAGTGCAATTAAACGGAATTAGCTTGGTTACTTTTTGGGGCTCCCCTCGCCCCTTGTTCGTGGCTCGGCAACTATCACCAAGACTTAACCGAGTGACATTGAGAACCTGACCCTAATGACCCCAATTATTTAGTTGAATTGAAAATGGAATCAGTTACCAACGTATATCTCAACAATAAGTTAAGTGGCATTTGTCCTGATGATTCAAAGACCGGCCAACCAAAGCCTCAACCGGAGGCCTAACCCCGTGGTGTAGCCGACCTCCACAAAGCGGATCTGACCATCAGGCGCGATAATAAAACTGGTCGGCACGCCACGAACGCCCCAAGTGCTGGAGAGTGTGCCATCGGTATCGTTCACTACCGGAAAATTTATTTTCTGTTCCTGCATGTAGCGGGTTATTTCTGCCGAGCCGCCGCTCTGCATGGCTATGGTGATGGTGTTCGGATGATCCTGTGCAATCGCAGCGATGGAATCCTGCTCAGCGCGACAGACTGGACACCAAGTCGCCCAGAAATGCACCAGCACAGGTTTTTCAGGGCTGGCTGGCAGCGTATAAGGCTGACCCGTGAGCGTGACACCGTGCAAGGCGGGCGAGGGCCCACTGGGCATGTCGCGTTGCTGCCAGGCGCGTATGCCCACAACAATAATCACGAACACCAGTACGCTGACAGCATAGCCACGCCATTTAGCCGCACGCGATTTGCTGTGGGTTTCTTTTGTCATGATGCGAATGGATTTCTGGGTGAAATCAGGACGCCGGGGTGGAAAGCAGGGCCTCGTCCACCAGCGTTTTTAACTGTTCGTAACCGAATTTCGGCAACGGCTTACCGTTCACAAAAAACTCCGGCGTCTTGGTTACCTTGAGTGTCCGCGCATCGTCCAAATCCTGCGCAATCACGCGGGCGATTTCGGGTGATGTCATGTCGGCGCGCATTTTTTCAAAATCCAAGCCGAGTCCTTCGAGATGCCGCCACACCAGCGACACCTGCGCCGTGTGGTGCTGCGTCCATTCGGCTTGCGCGGCGAGTAACGCTTCCAGCGCTGGCCAGAATTTACCCTGCTTGCGGGCGGCCTCCAGCACCGCAACCACCTGATCAGAGCCTTGGTGAAATGGCGTGTAGCGCAGCACCAGACGAATCTGGTCTGGATTCGCCGCCATCATTTCCTTAACCAGCGGATAAAACGCGCGGCACGTCTCACAGGCGGGATCGAAAAACTCCACGATAAC
>JANONO010000063.1:0-4752 GCA_031420875.1 Gallionellaceae bacterium
CAGCAAATTATCGCGGACGTAAACTCAGGGGCTTTGATGCTGACCGAAGAGGATGATGTGGGGAGTTCGGTTTGAATTGGATTGCACTTAAAATTACATTTCTAAATTGTAAAGGGCGCCTCTAAAAATTCAAAATCCTAAGCTAGGCAAGGCGCGAGAAAATTTTAGCGCGCCGCATATGTTTGATATGTAAGCGTTAAAATTTTTGGAGCAACGCAGCATCGCGACGGAGTTTGGATTTTTAGAGGTGCCCTAAAGGGCAATTACGTAGGGTGGGCAAACTGGTTAATTATTTGCCCACGCGGTTTGATATCCGCGTGGGCATGAAAACGTGCCCACCCTACGATAATTAAATTATTGTTGTTTTTAAATAGAATTGAAATAAGGGATAGGCAATGAGTAAAGAAAGTCCCATTTTCAGTTTACCCATCCGCGTATATTTTCAAGATACCGATGCGGGTGGCGTGGTGTATCACGCCAGCTATGTGAACTTTTTGGAGCGCGCGCGGACTGAGTGGCTGCGCGAGTGTTATGGTTACAGCAATGCCGGCTTGATGAAAGAATTCGGTGTGGTGTTTGTGGTGCGCGCACTCAAGCTGGATTATCTCAAGCCCGCGTTGCTGGATGATATGCTCACAGTCAGCGCGCAGTTACAGAATGCGGGGCGCAGCAGCGTTTCCTTGCAGCAGTCTGTGATGCGCGACAATGAAACTTTACTGGAAGCAGAAATTCACCTGGTGTGTGTATCCATGAGTGATTTCAAGCCAACCGGTGTGCCGAAAATTTTACGTGACCAATGGAAAAAATAAGATGGACGTGAGCAAGGATTTATCATTTATTCCTCTGATTTTGAATGCCAGCCTGCTGGTACAGTTGGTGATGGGGTTGTTGCTGGTCGTGTCGCTGATGTCATGGTGGTACATCTTCCTCAAGATGTTTTCTATCCGGCAAGCGGTCAGGCAAAGCCGGGAGTTTGAAGACGCCTTTTGGAGTTACTCCGATCTGAACAAGCTCTATCAAGATGCCGTCAAGGATCAGGAAGATGCGGGCAGTATGGGGCGTATTTTCATCGCTGGCTTTGCGGAGTACGTCAAGCTGAAGAAAAAACCCGGGGTCGAATCCAGAGCGGTGGTGGACGGTACGCGCCGCGCCATGAGTGCTGCCTGTCAACGTGAGATGGATTATCTCGAATCGAATTTATCCTTTCTCGCCACGGTGGGTTCAGTCAGCCCCTACGTCGGGCTGCTCGGCACGGTGTGGGGCATTATGAATGCCTTCCGCAGCTTGTCCAATGTCGGGCAAGCCACGCTGGCGCACGTTGCGCCGGGCATTGCCGAGGCGCTCATCGCCACCGCAATGGGCTTGTTTGCCGCAATTCCGGCTGTGGTGGCGTACAACCGTTACGCGCACGACGTGACGCGCTTGTCTTCACGCTTTGAAAGCTTTATGGAAGAATTTTCCAACGTGTTGTTACGCCAGCCATGAGCTCTTTCCGCCGTTCTAATATGCAGCCGATGAGCCAGATCAATGTCGTGCCCTACATTGATGTGATGCTGGTGCTGTTGGTGATATTTATGATTACCGCACCGATGATGACTCCCAGCCAGATTGATTTGCCCAGCGTGGGCAAAGCATCCGCGCCCCCGATTGCACCGCTGGAAGTCATTATCAGGAAAGATGCAACACTGGCCTTGCGCGATCTCAGTCAAGGTGGCCAGGAACAAAATGTAACGCACGCCAAATTAATTTCCCTGCTTAAACAAAAACAGTCTCGCAACGCAAATCAGCCCGTGGTTATTTCTGCTGATAAAAATGTGCGCTACGAGGAAGTCATTAAGATCATGGATGTGTTGCAGCAACAACAGATCAAAAAGGTCGGCTTGCTGGCGCAGACTAAAGGCTGAGATTAATGAGTGCGGTCATGTATGCGGAACCTTACAAGCTACCCGCCGGAATTTTGGCTGTGGCTATGCATGGTGCGCTGTTTGCGTTCCTATATTTCAGCGTGCATTGGCAAGCGCAACCGCCACAAGGCATGGTAGTAGAAATATGGGAAAGCTTGCCTGATGTGCCTAGCGCGCCCGTTCGGGATGTGCCACCGCCCATGGAAAAACCCGTATTGCCTACACCCAAAGCACCGCCAAAAATCATTGAGGCTAAGCGCCCCACCCCCGTAGCGCCACCGAAGGTAGTGCAGCCAAAGACTACGCCGCCAAAATCTGACATAGAGTTGGCCGACAAGAAAAAACCTCTCAAACAGGAAAAAGAAGTTGTCGAGCCCGTTGTAAAAGAAAATATGGTGGATGAAAAAATCGAACGGGAAGCGCAAGCCGAACGCTTGGCACAAGCCGCGAAAGAAGCGCAGGCTGTGCAGGAACGCGCCGCACAGTCTGCCGCCATAGGCAAGGTTATCAATGAACATATTGGAAAAATTCGAGCTAAAATAAAACGCAACATAGTCGAGCCGCGAGACCTGCCTACAGGCATTCATGGGAAATTCAGCATCACCGTATTACCCGGTGGTTCGGTGCTGAATGTGCGACTGGTTAAAACCAGCGGCAATACCGCTTATGACAACGCGGTGGAGCGCGCCATATTAAAGTCGCAGCCTTTGCCCGTTCCAGAAGATATAACATTGTTTCAAAAATTTCGTGAGATTAACTTTCCCTTCTGCCCAGATAAAGGCGAAGGAACGTGTGAGGAGTAATTAAGTTTGAAAGCATTTCAGTATTTCGTATTCAGTTTATTCCTGTGCAGCGCGTTGCCTGCCCATGCTGCATTAACCATCGAGATTATGGGGGCGGGCGAGAATCAAATTCCGATTGCTATTGTCCCCTTGGCGGGCGATGCAAAACTTGCACTCAGCATCGCTGAGGTCGTGTCTGCCGATCTGGCGCGTAGTGGCCTATTCCGATTGGTTGAAGCTGCGGGAAAATTGCCGCATGAACCGAGCGAGGTAGTGTATGACGAGTGGGCGGGTGTGGATGCCTTGCTGATCGGCAGCGTAAAAATTTTGCCGGATGGACGAGCCGAGGCCAAAATTCGTTTGTTGGATGCGGTTAAACGGACTGAATTGCTGGGTCAGAAAGTGTCCGCCAAGAGTGACCAAGCACGCGCCATCGGACACCGTATTGCCGACTTGATCTATGAAAAACTCACCGGCGATGCGGGTGTATTCAGCACACGCATCGCCTATGTTAACCGCCAGGGAAAGGCTAACCGCCTAGTGGTGGCGGATAGCGACGGTTATGGTGAGCAGTCTGTGCGATTAACAAATGAACCTATCATGTCGCCCGCATGGTCGCCCGACGGCAAGCAACTTGCCTATGTTTCTTTCGAGCAGAAACATGCGGTCGTATATATCCAGTCGTTATTGACTAATCAGCGCACGATACTGGCTAACTTCAAGGGGAGTAACAGCGCCCCGACATGGGCTCCAGATGGAAAAACGCTGGCCATCGTACTGACGCGCGACGATAGTTCGCAGATCTATCTGGTGCAGCCTGATGGCGGCAATTTGCGGCGCTTGACCTTCGGGGGTGGGATTGATACTGAGCCGAATTTTTCGCCTGATGGCCAATATTTATTGTTTACTTCAAATCGCGGTGGCAGTGCACAAATCTATCGCATGCCTGTGGCCGGTGGGGCTGCTCAACGACAAACTTTCGAGGGGGGTAATAATTTTTCTCCACGCTATAGTCCAGACGGCAAAAGCTTTGTTTTTGCTCACTTCAGCAGCGGAAAATTTTATGTTGCCACGCAAGACTTTCAGAGCAAGCAGATGCAGTTGCTATCCGAGGGCGGTTGGGAAAAGAAACCCAGCTTTTCCCCCAACGGCAGATTGGTCTTGTTTGCCACCGAGGCGCAGGGTCGTGGTATATTAGCGACCGTTTCCAGCGATGGTAGAGTCAAGCAGCGCATGTTCCCGCAAGACGGTGACATACGAGAGCCTACTTGGGGGCCTTTTTTGAAACAGTAACTTTGATATGTAAGGAGAATTTAAATGAAGAATTTAGTAATTGCTATGGTGCTGGCTACTTTTTTGGTTGCTTGTGCCAGCAAAAAACCGGTGTCATCCACTGATGGCTCTGTGCCAGAAAAATCTGCTGAAACTGCGCCTAGCACTGACTCATCTTCGTCCCCAACTTCCACCCCAACTGTAGGGGTTGATCCGCTGAATGATCCCAAAAGCCTCTTAGCTACTCGCAGCCTGTATTACCCGCTTGATGGCTATGCAGTACAAGCTGCGGATGAAGAAACGGTTCAAGAGCACGCCAAATATTTGGCTGCGAATCCAGGCCGTAAAATTCGCGTGGAAGGAAATGCGGATGAGCGCGGCAGCACCGAATACAACTTGGCTCTGGGTCAGCGTCGTGCAGATGGCGTCAAGAAGATGCTGGTTCTGGGCGGCGCAAAAAGCAGCCAGATCGAAACAGCGAGTTATGGCGAAGAAAAACCCAAGGCCGTAGGTCATGGAGAAGCTGCTTGGTCGCAGAATCGCCGTGCCGATTTGAACTATTAAGTAAGATAAAGCTAAGTTGAAATTACGCGCCTTATTATTTGCTGGATTGTGTGTAATCGCTGGACAGGCTAATTCTGGCCTGTTCAGCGATGATGAGGCGCACCAACAGATTCAGCAGCTTGTGGTACGCATTTCCAAGCTGGAAGAAAAGTTACAAGAAACCAGTAAGCAGCTTGAAGCTGGCAAGCTACAAACCCAAGCCATGTTTGATCTACAAACGCAGATCGAGG
>JANONO010000064.1:0-5352 GCA_031420875.1 Gallionellaceae bacterium
AAAATGAAAACCAAAAGCGGTGCAAAAAAACGCTTTAAGGTGCGCGCAGGCGGTAGCATCAAGCGTTCACAAGCGTTCAAGCGCCATATCTTGACCAAGAAGACCACCAAGAGCAAGCGTCAGTTGCGTGGTACGACCGAAGTTCACGCAACCAATACGGCGTCTGTTCGAGCCATGATGCCCTACGCATAAGGAGTAAGACATGGCAAGAGTTAAACGTGGTGTAACGGCGCGCGCGCGTCACAAGAAAATTCTGGATATGGCCAAGGGTTACCGTGGCCGTCGCAAGAACGTCTATCGTATCGCTAAAGAAGCAGTGATGAAGGCCGGGCAATATGCTTATCGTGACCGTCGTCAGCGCAAGCGTCAATTCCGCACCCTGTGGATTGCGCGTATCAACGCAGCGGCGCGTGAGCAAGGATTGAGCTACAGCGTATTCATGAACGGTTTGAAGAAAGCCGCGATTGATATAGACCGCAAAGTACTGGCCGATCTGGCTGTATTTGACAAGGCTGCGTTCGCGCAGATAGTCGGACAGGCCAAAGCCAGCTTGGGCGTTTAATCGCCGATAGAATTGATCAAGGAGGCGTTCTACGCCTCCTTTTTCATTTGTGGAAACCATTTATGCAAGAACTTGAACTGATACTTGATCAGGCGTTAAAGCAGTTTGCCGCCACAGACCTACCAGCCGAGCTGGAGCAGGCCAAGGCGCGCTATTTAGGCAAGGAAGGCCGCTTGAGCGAATTGCTGAAGTGCTTGGGTAAGCTGTCTGCTGAGGAGCGTCCTGCTGCCGGTGCGCGCATCAATCAAGTCAAACAATCCATCGAGAGTGCCTTGCAGCAACGGCGCGATGAATTGCAGCAGCGCCAGTTGCAACTCAAGCTGGCGATGGAAGCGCTAGACGTGACCTTGCCCGGACGTGGCTTGGGCAGCGGCGGCTTGCATCCGGTTACGCGCACGCTAGAGCGCATCGAGCAGTTGTTTCACTCACTCGGCTTTGCCGTGGCCACCGGCCCGGAAATCGAGAGTGATTTCTATAATTTCACCGCGCTGAATATTCCGAAAAATCATCCGGCGCGTGCCATGCACGATACTTTTTATATAGACCCGCAACATGTATTGCGTACTCACACTTCTCCGGTGCAGGTGCGCTATATGGAAGCGCATCCACCGCCGCTCAAGATCATTTCATCGGGGCGCGTCTATCGTGTGGATTCCGACGCGACTCATTCGCCCATGTTTCATCAGGTGGAAGGATTGTGGGTGGATGAAGAAATCAGCTTCGCCAATCTCAAAGGCGTAGTGCAGGATTTTCTACAGCGATTTTTTGAACGCGATGATTTGCAAGTGCGTTTTCGTCCTTCGTTCTTCCCGTTTACCGAACCCTCTGCCGAAATGGATATGAGCTGGAACGGCGGCTGGCTGGAGATCGGCGGCTGCGGCATGGTGCATCCTAATGTGCTGAAGCACGTCAATGTAGATAGCGAAAAATATCTGGGTTTTGCTTTTGGTTTAGGTGTCGAGCGTCTGGCCATGCTGCGCTACGGTGTGAATGATCTACGCTTGTTCTACGAGAGTGATTTACGCTTTCTGAAACAATTCAACTAATATGAAATTTTCTGAAAACTGGTTAAGAACTTTTGTTGACCCCAAGCTGTCCAGTGCGGAACTGTCGCACCTGCTGACGATGGCCGGCCTTGAAGTCGAAGGCATGGAGGCGGTAGCACCCGTGTTTAACAGCGTGGTGGTCGCGCAAGTTTTGGAGGTAGCCAAACATCCTAACGCGGATCGCCTGAATGTGTGTCAGGTGAACGTGGGGGAAGCCCAGCCGCTGACTATTGTGTGTGGTGCGGCCAATGTGGCGGTAGGCATGAAAGTGCCGTGTGCGCTTATCGGTGCGGTATTGCCCGGAGATTTTGTTATCAAGCAGGCCAAGGTGCGTAGTGTCGAGTCATTTGGCATGTTGTGCTCGGAAAAAGAATTGGGTTTGGCCGAAGCAAGTCCGAGCCCTGCGACTCAGGTTAGGACAGGGCTATGGCTGTTGCCCGCCGATGCGCCGGTGGGGAAGTCGCTGCGCGAATATCTGGACCTGGATGACAAAATACTCACCTTGAAGCTCACGCCGAATCGCAGCGATTGCTCCGGTATGGTCGGCGTGGCGCGCGAGGTAGCGGCTCTGACTGGCAGCGCACTGAAGCAGTTGGATATTCCTCCACCTGCAGTTAAATTGTCCGAGCAGTTGCCGGTCGTGGTTGCGGATGCCGTGGCCTGTCCCTTGTACTGTGGTCGATTAGTGCGCGGCGTACACGCCGCCGCCAATACGCCAGACTGGATGCGGCGACGCTTGGAGCGTAGCGGCTTGCGCGCGATCAACGCCGTGGTGGACATTACCAACTATGTCATGCTGGAAATGGGACAACCACTGCATGCTTTCGATGTGGCCAAGTTGTCCGGCGGCATAACGGTGCGCCCGGCGCGCAAGCATGAATCTTTGACGCTGTTGAACGAACAGCAAGTGCAGTTGGACGATGAAATTCTGGTTATCGCCGACGATACGCGAGTGTTGGCGATGGCCGGCATCATGGGCGGGCAGGGCAGTGGCGTGGATACCAGCACACGCGATGTGTTTTTAGAGAGCGCGTTTTTTCATCCCGATGCGATTGCGGGCAAAGCGCGTCGCTTTGGCTTGTCCACGGATTCTTCATTCCGCTTCGAGCGCGGCGTAGATTTCGCGGCGACTCGTCTGGCTTTGGAACGCGCCACGCAATTGTTGCTGGAAATTTGTGGCGGCAACGCCGGAACAATCAGCGAAGTGCGCGGCCAGTTGCCCGCCCGGCCAGCTATCAAGCTGCGCCGTGCGCGTGTGGCGCGGGTACTAGGCATAGTGCTGGACAATGTTCAAATCACGACCTTGCTCACGCGCTTGCAATTTGAATGTGTAGCGCAAGGGGATGGCTATCTGGTGACGCCGCCTAGCTTCCGTTTTGATCTGACCATAGAAGAAGACCTGATCGAGGAGTTGGCGCGTCTGCATGGTTACGACAACATTCCGGCGCTCGCGCCGCAAGCTACGCTGACCATGTTGCCGGATAGCGAATTTCAACGACCTTTGCCGCGCATCCAGAGAATGCTGGTGGCGCGTGACTATCAAGAGATAGTCAGTTATGCCTTTGTCGAGGACCAGCTTGAGCGTGAACTATGTGGCAACCAGCACCCGGTCGCATTGCAAAATCCCATCGCCAGCAATCTGGCGGTGATGCGTAGCAGCCTGATCTGTGGCTTGGTCGGAGCGCTGCGCTATAACCTCAATCGCAAGCAAACGCGCGTGCGCTTGTTTGAAGTTGGAGCGTGTTTTGGCAAAGTGAATATAGGAACTCCTGTAGAAATAAAGATTAAAAAGCTGTGGGATAGGTCTAACTATGCCCAGCAGAACTCACAGACCGAGTACAGTCAACAACAACAGCTCTCCGGCTTGGCTTATGGTGCGGCGCAAGCAGAGCAATGGGGTCTAGTCTCTAGGCCGGTTGATTTCTACGATGTCAAAGGTGATGTCGAAGCCTTGTTCGCTCCACGAGTGTTAAATTTTATACCGGGAACTCACCCGGCATTACATCCCGGTCGTTCAGCACAAATATATTGTGGCGAACAGATGGTCGGCTGGATAGGCGAACTTCATCCCCACTGGCAGCAACAATATGATCTGGCACAGCCAGCAGTCTGGTTTGAAGTTGAGCTGGATACCTTGATGCAAGCAGATATTCCACGCATGAGTGAAATCAATAAATTTTTGCCAGCGCGGCGTGATTTGGCGGTATTGGTGGACGAAACAATTGCCACGCAGGCATTAATAGATGCTATGCGGCAGGT
Organism: Gallionellaceae bacterium; assembly: GCA_031420875.1. Classification (GTDB taxonomy): domain Bacteria; phylum Pseudomonadota; class Gammaproteobacteria; order Burkholderiales; family Gallionellaceae; genus Nitrotoga. Next base: position 3,868 of record JANONO010000064.1, read on the forward strand.
TTCTGATCCCTGTGTGGTCGAGATTGCGTTGTTCGACTTGTATCGTGGTAAAGGGCTGGGGGAGGGAAAAAAAAGCCTTGCATTCCGTGTGTTATTGCAAGATACTCAAAAAACATTAACCGATATTGAAATTGACCATAGCATGTCGCGCTTGCTTGCCGCTTTGCAGCAGCATGGCGCACAATTACGAGAGTAAGGATAAATATGACATTAACCAAAGCAGAGTTGGCCGATTTGTTGTTTGAAAAAGTGGGCTTGAACAAACGTGAAGCCAAAGATATGGTGGAATCTTTTTTCGAGGAAATTCGTGCCCAGCTTGAGAGTGGCGAAAGCGTTAAGCTGTCAGGATTTGGCAACTTTCAGTTGCGCGAGAAACCTCAGCGTCCCGGACGCAATCCAAAAACAGGTGAGGACATTCCGATTACCGCGCGGCGCGTGGTGACTTTTCATCCCAGCCAGAAACTCAAGAGCATGGTAGAAAAAAGCTATCATGGAAAACCACACGCCTAATTCCGATTTACCACCCATCCCGGCCAAGCGCTACTTCACCATCGGTGAGGTGAGCGAATTGTGCGGGGTCAAGGCGCATGTGTTGCGTTATTGGGAGCAGGAATTCACCCAGCTTAAACCGGTCAAGCGCGGCGGCAATCGTCGCTACTACCAGCATCACGAAGTGCTACTCATACGCCGTATCCGGCAATTGCTGTACGAAGAAGGATTCACCATCAGCGGCGCTCGCGGGCGTTTAGAAAATCTTGTGGTGCGGCCAGATGAGCCACCTCGCCAGATGACTCCCCCCCCTATCAATTCTTCCGAGCTACGTCGCGAGCTGCGGGAAATACTTACCTTGTTACAAGCGGCCCATCCTGCCTGAGCATCCCTCCCAATTTTTTTCAGCTTGTTTGTGGCATACCCTGAAAATGCTAGGCGCTATGGATAGTAGCGCAATTATTTCTTGAGGAAAATAATGATGAGAAGGTTTGCACTGTTAGTCATATTGCTATTCATGCCACTTATTTCCTTCGCCTCGGAAGATGCGGGCAGAGTAAATTTGACCAGCAATTGGGTGGGTATCTCCGCCTTGCTGTTGTTCTTCGTCGCCTATTTGTTGGTGATGACTGAAGAGTTGACTCATTTGCGTAAATCCAAGCCGGTCATGCTGGCTGCCGGAATTATCTGGGCTTTGATTGCTTGGTATTACCAGTCGCATGATATTCCTCATGTGGTTGAGACAGCACTACGACACAATCTTGGAGAATATGCCGAATTGATGTTATTCCTGCTGGTAGCGATGACTTACATTAACACCATGGACGAGCGGAATGTGTTCAAAGCCTTGCATTCCTGGCTGGTCAGTAAAGGTTTTGGCTACCGCACATTGTTTTGGTTGACTGGTCTGCTGACCTTTTTCATTTCACCTATCGCAGACAATCTGACTACGGCGCTATTGATGGCATCAGTGGCCATGGCCGTCGGCGCCGGGAA
>JANONO010000065.1:0-3154 GCA_031420875.1 Gallionellaceae bacterium
GAATTCCAGCTCACGCTGCCGTTGGTGCAATGGCTGGAGCAGGATAAAAAACTGGATGAAGCGGGTTTGCGCCAGCGCATAGAGCAGGCCGCGCAGCAACACTATCAGGCCAAGGTGGATCAGGTCGGCGGCGAAGTGATGCATGGCTATGAGCGCATTATCATGCTGCAAAGCCTGGATACGCACTGGCGCGAGCACTTGGCCGCGCTGGACCATTTGCGCCAGGGTATCCACCTGCGCGGCTATGCCCAGAAAAATCCCAAACAGGAATACAAGCGCGAAGCATTCGAGCTGTTTTCGACCATGCTGGAATCAATCAAGCGCGATGTCACACGCATATTGATGAACGTGCAAATCCGCAGCGAGCAGGATATAAAAGCAGCTGAAGTTCCTGCGGCGCCGGAAAATGTGCAGTATCATCACGCGGATTATGAAGAGGCGCTTGCTGCGCCCCCCGCAGAGGAAGAGCACAAGCCATTTGTGCGCACTGAAACCAAGGTTGGCCGCAACGACCCTTGCCCGTGCGGGTCGGGCAAAAAATATAAGCAGTGCCACGGGAAACTTACTTAGAATTTTGGGGGAGAGGCAATGACAACAGATGACCTGATTTTGCAGACCTTGCGTAATTCCACGCTGACTGAAGAGTTGCGTGACGCTGAAATTGAAGCGCTGGCCAGTATTACCACGGTGCATGAATACAAGAAGGGCGAATTCCTGCTGCAGCCGGGCGACAGTAGACTTAAGAACTCGCTAATGATACTGGCCACCGGCGAGGTGGAAGCAACGGCTACAATCGGTGGTGAAAAAGCAACTTTGCACCTGCTGCAACCGGGAGATCTGGCCGGCATTATTACCTTTGTCGGCGGCACTGCCGCGCAAATCAGTGCTACCGTCATCGCCAAGACCGACAGCAAAGTGTTGCTGCTGGAACGTTCCCGCCTGGAATCATTCCTCAGCACCAATCCGGCCATCGTGTACTACGTGATGCGCGGTGTGGTGCGCCATGTTCATGGCATCGTGCGGCGCATGAATATGCAGTCGGTACAGATGAGTAACTACATATTCCAACAAGGTGGCCGCTACTAAACAGTGGTTGCAAAACTACTTCGCTTGCCAATACTGCGTTGCAAAAGGCCTCAAAATGCTCATGTATAAATCATACATTCCGCTTTTTCGGCCTTCCGCGCCTTGTCTTGGCTGCGCTCGCTACGTTTTTCAATCAACTGTTACTCTTTTCACGAGCACTATAAATTAATTTAGGGTTTAATTTTTTAATGCCAGTCAACCTGCAAGCCCCCACTCCCAATTCTCTGCTGCCCATCAAAGGCATTCTGCTTGGCACAACAGAAGCAAACATCAAAAAACCTAACCGCAAAGATTTGCTAGTTATGCAACTGACCGCACCCGCCACTGTGGCAGGAGTGTTTACGCAAAATCGTTTCTGCGCCGCGCCAGTCATAGTGGCGCGCGAACATCTGACGGCAGGCAAAGGCATACGCGCACTGGTGGTCAACACCGGCAATGCCAATGCTGGCACGGGTGAACAAGGCTTGGTTGCCGCGCGTGCTACTTGTGCAGCAGTCGCCAAGCTGCTGAACTGCGAGGCAGAGCAGGTGTTGCCATTCTCAACTGGCGTGATTATGGAAGCATTGCCGCTAGCTAAAGTGGTTGCCGGATTGCCGGGCTGCATAGCCGATCTGCGCGAAGATAATTGGTTCAATGCCGCGCAGACTATTATGACCACCGACATCGTGGCCAAGGCCGTGTCTAAACAAATCATGATCAATGGGGTGAAGGTCACCATCACCGGCATGGCCAAAGGCTCCGGCATGATCCATCCCAACATGGCCACCATGCTCGGCTACATCGCCACCGATGCAGCCGTGGCACAGCCCGTGTTGCAACAGATAGTCGCCCACGCCAGCGATGTTTCATTCAATTGCATCACCGTGGATGGCGACACCTCCACTAATGATGCCTTGATGTTGATCGCCACGGGCGCGAGCGGCGCTTCGGCTATCGCCAATGAACACAGCGCGGGGTTCACGCAATTACAAACCGCCATTACCGAAGTGGCCACACTGCTGGCGCAAGCCATCGTGCGCGACGGCGAAGGAGCGACCAAGTTCATCACCGTTAAAATTGAGGGAGGCAAGAACGAAGCCGAGTGCAAAAAAATCGGCTACGCCATCGCCCGCTCGCCGCTGGTCAAAACCGCCTTCTTCGCCTCCGATCCCAACCTCGGGCGCATCCTCGCCGCGATTGGTTATGCGGGCGTGGATGATCTGGATGTGGCCGCACTCAAGCTGTACCTCGATAGCGTACTGGTGGCCGAACACGGTGGGCGAGCTGCCAGCTATCGCGAGGAAGATGGCCAGCGCGTGATGCAGCAGAGTGATATTACTATTCGCGTGGTGCTGAATCGCGGAGCGGAGAATGCTACTTTGTGGACTTGTGATTTTTCATATGACTATGTGAAGATTAATGCGAGTTATCGCAGTTAGCTGACCACCCTCATTTGGCACAGGAATACAGCATTCCTCCCTTCCCATTATTTTATTTTTTCGTCAGTCGCATTGAGCATATCCAGCGCGATCGCCTCGGCTGCTTGTATGCCATCCACTGCCGCTGAAAGTATGCCGCCCGCATAGCCTGCGCCTTCTCCCGCTGGGTACAAACCCTTGGTATTCATGCTTTGAAAATCTTCGCGGCGCTTGATGCGGATGGGGGAAGAGGTGCGTGTTTCAACGCCGGTCAGCACGGCATCGTGCATGGAAAATCCTTTGATCTGTTGCTCAAAAGCAGGCAGTGCTTCGCGTATGGCGGCGATGGCATAGTCGGGCAGTGCACTGGATAAATCGGTGAGATGTACGCCGGGCGTGTATGAAGGAAGCACCGCACCGAGCTGGGTGGAAGGCCGTCCAGCAAGGAAATCGCCGACCAATTGCCCTGGCGCACAATAATTTCTGCCGCCTAATTCAAACGCGCGTTCTTCCCACTGCCGCTGAAAGGCAATGCCAGCCAGCACATCGCCGGGATAATCTTCTGGCGTGATGCCTACTACAATTCCGCTGTTGGCATTGCGCTCGTTGCGCGAATACTGGCTCATGCCATTGGTGACCACGCGGCCTTCCTCAGAAGTGGCGGCCACCAC
>JANONO010000066.1:0-3205 GCA_031420875.1 Gallionellaceae bacterium
GCTTGTTCGTGGCCGACCTGCGGCGAAAATTCCAGCCAAACAATATCGCCCGCATCCGGCACAAAGCGACGGCCCATTACCAAACTTCCTTGCCGACTGGCGCGCCCGTGTCGATTGGTTTGTGCTGGTTCTTGCCAGTGATGCCACCAAGCAGCTTGTCCAGCTTGTATTCCTTGCGGCGTACCGGCTCGATGATGATACGACCCCGCTCCTCGCGCACCTCGACAGCTTGATCCAAATCAACATGCGCCGCCACCATGACAGATGCCGGAATACGTACTGCCGCGCTGTTGCCCCATTTTTTTACTATAACTTCCATGATGTGTTCCTCCAGCAATCTAACTGCCGACAGTTTAGGATTGCATGTGCCATGTGTCAACATTGTTTATACTCAGTCACCAGCTTGCCAGTTTTTAATGAGACATCAAGTTTGGCATTACCGATAGTCAAACGCTCACAGTACGCCCCACATCAGTGGGTGGAATTTTATCAGCACGTAACCTTACCGCCCGGCAGCAATTATTTCTGATAGCGGTCAACTGCCCGATTGTGCTGTATTAAAGAGCCAGAAAATTCCGAGCTACCGTCGCCCCTGGCTACAAAATACAGGGCATTGGTCGAAGCAGGATGCAGCGTCGCCTGCAACGCGGCCAACCCTGGCAAAGCAATGGGGGTAGGAGGCAAGCCGTAGCGTTTGTAGGTGTTGTATGGCGTATCGGCCAGCAAATCACGCCTACGCAAATTGCCCTTAAATTTATCCCCCATGCCATAAATGACGGTGGGATCCGTTTGCAGCATCATGCCCCGGCGCAGGCGGTTGATGAACACCGCCGCAATCATGGCACGATCATTCGCTCGCCCGGTTTCCTTCTCCACGATGGAAGCGAGTATCAGAGCATGGTAAGGAGATTTAAGCGGAAGTCCGGGCGCACGCGCCTGCCAACTATCCTGCAAGATTGTCTGCATGGTTTGGTAAGCGCGTTTGAGTAGGGCGAGATCGCTGGTACCGCTGGAAAAATAATAAGTATCAGGGAAAAATTGTCCTTCCACATGTTCAATCGGCACACCCAACTTATGCAGCAGTTCAGAGTCTGATAATTTTGCACTGTCGTGGCGTATGGCGGGGCTATTATTCAGGGCGGCGCGCAGTTGCTTGAACGTCCATCCTTCTATGATGACCAATTTTTCTTGATTCACCTGCCCCTTGGTCATAATATTCAGCAGTTCCAGCAGCGTGACAGATTGATCCAATTGATAATTTCCTGCCTTGATTTCAGCCGCCTTACCAAGCAGGCGCGCCAACCAGACCAGCGCCCAGCTGTCCGGTAATACTCCCTTCTGCTGTAATTGATTCGCTGCGCTGGTCAGACTACTGCCTTGCATAAGGGAGAACTCAAAAGGCTGCGTCGGCAAGGTTAGCGGGCGCGTGACTTGGTAGCCGGCAAATGCTGCGAACAGCATGGCCAGCAGCAACATCCCGCTTAATAATTTTCTAATGAGGCGCATGTTTTAACCACTGTTGCACCTGCATGGCAATCGGAAATTGTTTCCAAGTGCGGCTTTGCAATTCACGCACTGGCCACAAGCCGATGATGCTGTTCACCAGAAATACCTCGTCGGCGACGAGCAATTCTGCCAGCGCAATCTGCCCGATCTGGCACGGCAGGTTGTGACTGGCCGCCAGTTCGATTACTCGTTCGCGCTGTATGCCGGCCACGCCGCAACGTGACAAATCCGGTGTAAGCAATGCGCCAGCGCGCACCATAAACAAATTGCTGCGTGTGCCTTCTATGACATGGTCTGCCATGTCGAGCAACACGCCTTCCGCAATATTTTCGTCATTCCATTCCGCCGCAGCCAGCACATTTTCCAGGCGGTTGAGATGTTTGATTCCGGCCAACAGCGGTTGATGGCTCAAACGCAAATCGCACACACGCAGTTTGATACCCTGCGTATAAAAGTTGCTGGGGAATTCGGATAGTGCGGTGATGCTTAGAATGCGCGTGGGCTTTGCATCTGTGGCGGGCGCGTAGCCGCGCATTTCTTGCATGCCACGCGTGATGATGATCTTGGCGACACCGTTGGGCTGCTGTTTAATTAAACATTGCAGCTCGTCAAACAGCAGCGCATCTTGTGGACAGGGGATGGCGAGTGCGGCACAGTCTTGCTGAAGTTTGCGATAGTGGCGCGGCCAGTGCAACACTTGTCCGCCGAGTACGCGCATGGTGCGAAACACGCCGTCGCCATATTGCAGGCCGCGATCTTGCACGCTGATCTGCCCGCTAGGCGTTCCGTTTATCAGCATGGCAATCCCATGCTGTCGGCTACACCTTACGGAATACTAAAGTGCCATTGGTCCCGCCGAAGCCGAATGAATTGGACATGGCAACATTGATGGTCATATCGCGCGCGGTATTGGCTACATAGTCCAGATCACAACCTTCATCCGGCTCAAGCAAATTGATGGTAGGCGGTGCAATTTGATGGTGGATGCTGAGTGCGGAGAACACTGCTTCTACTCCACCTGCCGCGCCCAGCAAGTGGCCGGTCATGGATTTGGTGGAACTCATCTTGACCTTTTTCGCGTGTGCGCCGAGGCAGCGTTTGACCGCCATGGTTTCGGCCATATCGCCCAAGGGGGTAGAAGTGCCATGCGCGTTAATATAGTTAACCTGATCGGCATTGAGGCCGGCGTTACGCAAGGCATTATTCATGCAGCGCGCCGCGCCCTCGCCGTCTTCGCACGGTGCGGTCATGTGATGCGCGTCTGCGCTCATGCCAAAACCGGCCACTTCCGCATAGATTTTTGCACCACGCGCTTTGGCATGTTCGTACTCTTCTAGCACCAGCACACCCGCACCCTCGCCCAGCACAAAGCCATCGCGCCCCTTGTCCCATGGGCGGCTGGCCGTGGCCGGATCATCATTGCGTGTGCTCAAGGCGCGCGCAGCAGCAAACCCCCCCACCGTCAAAGGGCTGACAGTAGATTCAGAGCCGCCAGCAACCATGACATCCGCATCACCATATTCGATCATGCGTGCGGAATCTCCAATGCAGTGCGTCGCTGTCGTACATGCCGTGACAATTGCCAGATTCGGGCCTTTGAAGCCGTACATGATGGACAGATTTCCGGAAATCATATTGATGATGGTGCCGGGAATAAAGAACGGTGAAATTTTGCGCGGGCCGGAAGCGAGATAATCGT
>JANONO010000067.1:0-4913 GCA_031420875.1 Gallionellaceae bacterium
GCATACTTATCATCAGGTGCTGTTGCTGGGCGTCTTCCTCGGCGTGGCGGGCGCTTCGTTTGCCGTGGCGTTGCCGCTCGCTTCGCGCTGGTATCCGCCCGAGCATCAGGGTACCGCATTGGGCATCGCCGGGGCAGGCAATTCCGGCACTGTGCTGGCGGCTCTTCTCGCGCCGGGGCTGGCGCTGGCTTACGGCTGGAACAATGTATTCGGCATGGCATTGATTCCGCTCTTTTGTGCGCTGCTGGTCTATATGATGTTCGCTAAGGATAGCCCGGAGTGCCCGCCCAGCAAGTCGCTGCACCAGTATCTGAACGTGCTTAAAGACAAGGACGCCTGGTGGTTCATGTTGTTTTACAGCGTTACTTTTGGCGGCTTCGTCGGCATGGCATCTTCACTCACGCTTTATTTTAACGACCAGTATGGTCTGTCACCCGTCACTGCGGGCTACTTCACCGCCGCCTGCGTACTCGCCGGTTCGCTTGTACGGCCGGTAGGGGGCAATATTGCCGACCGTATCGGTGGCATACGCACATTGATGGTGATGTATGTGCTGGCGGCACTGTTTCTTTTTGTTTTCAGCCTGGGCATGCAGCAAGCCTATGTTGCTCTGGCCGTGGTCGTGGCTGCCATGCTCGCGCTCGGCATGGGCAACGGCGCGGTGTTTCAACTGGTACCGCAACGCTTCCGTAAAGAAATCGGCGTGATGACCGGATTGGTCGGCATGGCAGGTGGCGTGGGTGGATTCTATCTGGCCTCAAGCCTGGGTTATTCCAGGCAGATTACCGGTAGCTACCAGACTGGCCTGATGATATTCGCAGCACTGGCGGTGCTGGCTATGGTTGGCCTGATTAGTGTTAAGAAACGCTGGCGCACCACTTGGGGGTCGGCAGTGATGACTGCGGCTCGAGTATAAATTTACAGCGGGAATTAAATGGCACTGCAAATCACCATCGGTCAAACCAGCGAGTCTGGCCCGCGCGAACGTAATGAAGATTATTGCGGCGTAGTCACGCCAACCGATGAGCAGCTCGCCACCAAGGGTGCGCTGCTGGCCGTGGCCGACGGTGTCGGCGGCAACGCAGGTGGACGCGAGGCAGCAGAAATGACGGTGCGCGGTGTGCTCTCGGATTATTACGCGACACCGGACACTTGGAGCGTGACCGCTGCGCTGGATAAAGTGTTGACCGCGCTTAATCGCTGGGTGATCGCGCAAGCCAGCAGTCATGGCGACATGGCCGGTATGGCCACCACGCTCTCTTTGCTCGTGTTGCGCGGCAAGCGCTACACGCTGGCGCACGTTGGCGACAGCCGTGTTTATCGGCTGCGCGGCGGTGAATTGCAGCAACTTACCACCGACCATGTGTGGGATAGACCGGATATGCGCCATGTGCTCAAGCGCGCGGTCGGTCTGGATCAGCAACTGCTGATAGATTTTGCTGAGGGCGAATTGCAGACGGGCGATGTGTTCGCGCTGATGAGCGATGGCGTGTGGGAGCGGCTGGGGCAGGCGGATATACACGCTATCCTGCAGCTTTATCACACACCGCAAATGGCGGCAGATGATCTGGTCAAACGCGCATTGGCACAGGGCGGGCAGGATAATGCCACGGCAGTGGTGGTACGCATCGAGCAGCCGGGCGAGGAAAATCTGGCTGACCTTGTAGCCGCCGCCAAGCGCTTGCGCCTACCGCCCCGCCTCAAGCCGGGCGAGCAACTGGATGATTTTGAAGTGCTGACGGTGGTGCACGAATCACGCGCCAGCTTGCTCTACCAAGTCAGAAACCTGCTCAACGGCCAAGTGTGCGTGCTGAAAACATTGCAGCCACTGCTGGCGGATGATGCAGAAAGTTGCAATGGTTTGCTCAACGAAGAATGGCTGGGCAAGCGCGTGCTGTCACATTATTTCCCGCAAATTTTGCCGCTCCCGTCAGAGCGGCGTAGTTGCCTTTATTACGTGATGAGTTGGCATGCTGGTGCAACGCTGCAACAAAAATTGGATGTGGGACAACATTTTTCTACCGCTGAGGTTGGCGGCATTGGTATTCGCTTGGCAAAGGGATTGGGTGCACTGCACCGCTTGAATATTGTGCATCGCGATATTAAGCCCGCCAATCTGCATCAAGGCGACGATGGCAAGCTGCGTATCCTCGATCTGGGTGTGGCGCTCAGTCCCGGCACCAGTGACGCGAAGCTGCACGGCAATCCGGGCACACCCAGTTTCATGGCGCCGGAATTATTTTCCGGGGAAGTGGCTAACGCGCAAAGCGATCTGTATGCCGCCGGGGTGACCCTATATCATCTGCTGACACGACGTTATCCTTTTGGTGAGGTTGAACCTTTTCAGCGCCCACGTTTCGGCGTTCCGGTCGCGCCGACACGCTACCGACCGGATATTCCGCAGTGGCTAGAAAACATAGTATTAAAGGCAGTAGCGTTTGATCCCAAGTTGCGCTTTGAAACTGCCGAGGAAATGTTGCTGGCACTGGAGGTGGGCGAACGCAAACCCCTCTTGCCACCGCGACCTACGCCTTTAGCTGGACGTGATCCGTTGTTAGTGTGGCAATGGATTGCCATTTTTTCGCTGCTGGCAAATGTGCTGTTGGTTTATCTGCTGGTGGTTTCATGAAGCTGCTGTTATGCCGCACAATCAGTTTTGAGCTTGGGAAGTAGCCATGCACCAAACACATGCACCAACGATTGAGTAGCGCACTTAAATCTGGCGTTACAAAATATAGAGTGCGGATTGATACCCGTAACTGATTGAATATTTGTGCTGGGATGAGTGGCACACAACTTGCAAAGCATGATGCATGTGAAATGCTTTACAGAGGTACACCCATGTTATTCGGCCGTCGCAAAAAAAATTCTATTACCATCCCACCCAAGCCAGTGGAGAAGTGGAAATACACCACTTGTGGATATTGTTCCACCGGCTGCTCCATGGAAGTCGGCCTGGATAAAAACGGCAAGGCCATCAGCACACGCGGCGTGAGCAACGCCTCGGTCAATCAGGGCAAGCTGTGCCTGAAAGGAATTTTTGAGTACGAGCTATTCAATTCTGCCAATCGCGGGCGTGCCCCGCTGCTGCGTGAACATTTTTTCGATGACTATAAAGAGGCCACCTGGGATCAGGCGCTGGATCGCACAGCCTCGGAGATTCAGCGCATCCAAGCCACTTACGGACGCGATTCTTTTGCGGTGGTTTCTACCGGCCAAATTTTCACTGAAGAATTTTACACGCTGGGTAAGTTGACGCGCGGCGTGATCGGCACCAACAACTACGATGGCAACACTACGCTGTGCATGGCCTCAGCTGTGTCCGGTTATAAACGCTCTTTCGGCAGCGACGGCCCACCCGGTTGCTACGACGATTTCAGCCACACCGATTGTTTGCTGGCAATTGGCTCCAATTTGCCGGAGCAGCATCCGATCATTTATTGGCGCATGAAAGAAGAGCGAGACAAGCGGAAGTTTCCGCTGATCGTGGTGGACCCGCGTGTGACCGTGTTTGCGCAGATGGCGGATATACATCTGCCTATCAATCCCGGAACCGACCTGGTGTTGCTCAACAGTCTGGCGCATGTGATCCTCAAGGAAGGGCTGCACGATGCTGCCTACATCGAGGCGCACACCACGGGCTATGATGAATTTTCAAAACTGGTTGCACAGTATGACCCGGTGTCAGCATCGAAAATTTGCGGCATAGATGAAGACACGATACGCAATGTCGCGCGCCTATATGCCAAAGCCAATGCCGCGATGAGCATCTGGACTATGGGTATCAATCAATCCACGCACGGCTCGGACGGCGTGGTCGCCATCAACAATCTCAACCTGGTCACTGGCAACATCGGCAAGCCTGGCGGCACCTCACTGTCCATCACTGGCCAATGCAACGCTATGGGTACGCGCGAATTTTCTTCGTGCTCCGGCTTTCCTGCTTATCGCGCGCTGGAGAAAGAAGCAGATCGAGAATTCATGTCGCAGTATTGGGGCGTGGATAAGGATTTTTTCCCTCCGAAGCGCGGCATGTTCCAGACCGATATTTTCCCGGCCATCGAAACCGGTCAGATCAAAGGGCTGTGGCTGATCGCTACCAATCCGATGAGCTCCATGCCGAATACGCCGCGCATCCGCAAGACGCTGGAGAAGCTGGAATTCCTGGTGGTGCAGGATGCTTATGCCGACGTGGAGACCACGCAATACGCGCACGTTTATTTTCCCGCTGCGTTGTGGGGCGAGAAGGAAGGCGTGTTTACTAACACCGAGCGTCGCGTAAATTTAACGCGCAAGGTGATGGATCCACCGGGGCAAGCGCAGCCGGATTTGTGGATATTCACGCAGATGGCTAAGCGCTGGGAGCAGGGGCGCAAGATGAATTTCCCGGAAACTCCGGCGCAAGTATTCGAAGAGATGCGCGAGTTATCCAAGGGGCGGCTGTGTGATTATTCCGGCATGACGCACGACAAGCTGGAAGAAAATTGCGGCTTGCAGTGGCCGTGCAACGAGGCTCATCCCAACGGTTCGCCGCGCATTTACACCGATGGTGTATTCCAATATCCCGATGGCAAAGCCAAGCTGATTCCCTTGCCCTTTGTGGACAACAATGAGCGCCCGGATGAGCAGTATCCGTTCTGGCTGAACACGGGCCGCGTGGTGGAACATTGGCACACGCGCACCAAGACCGGCAAGATCGGCAACCTGAATAAATTCAGCCCGACACCGTATATGGAAATGAATCCGGTCACGGCAGAGAAACTCGGCATCCAACATATGGAGTACGCGCATGTTGCCTCGCGCCGTTCCGATGCGGTGGTGATGGTGCAACTGACCGAGCGAGTCGCGCCGAACGCGGTGTTTATTCCCATGCACTTTCATGAATGCGTGAATCGCTTGGTGCTGGGATTGCT
>JANONO010000068.1:0-3952 GCA_031420875.1 Gallionellaceae bacterium
TAGGAAAAACCTACCCTGCCCTTGCCCAAGGGTTGCACAATTCCAAAGAAATTCGGGAGCAGTGCAGATGAATAGCGCTCGTAGTCCAAGCCACTGCCGAGGGCATCTTTGTAAACCGTAACGGTTTGATGAAAGGCGTTAGCGCTGACTGAGACGTTGTTCCCCTGTGCATATACGATGCCCGCCGGGTTATAGAACAGCCCGGATGGATCATCGGAAATGGCCGTATAAGCGCCCGCCATACCCGCCGCTCGGTCACCCACCAGGATATTATTATAGTGATATTCGTCAGCCATAGTCGGCAAAGCGAATAATGAGAGCGCCGCAATCGCACCCAGCTTGATAGGCAAAATGTGAGCGTTATTAATTAATTTTGACATTTTCATTAAATCTCCCCTTCACAATGGCTTGCTTCTTTTCCGTTAACTGGTTTTCAGCAAGAATATCACTTACATTTTTAATCCGGTCGGCAAAGGGGGGGTGTGTACCCGACATGACTTGGGTCTCTTTTTCAGCCTTGGAAATTTTTACGAGGTATCTTTTCAAAGCGGTCGGATCATAACCGGCAGCGCTCAGCATCAAAGTGGCCACCCGATCCGAATCCAACTCATCCTGTTTTTTCAGCCCTTTGTCGAAGAGTATCTCCGCCGCCTGATCTACCATTTGGGTAAACAGCAATCTCACTGCACCCGTCCCCCCACCCAGCACCTGAGCAAATCCAGAGACGGGAGAGGCATCCGTTCCTTTGATGTTCAGCTCCCGCACGATATGTCTTTCGGTGACATGAGCAATCTCATGGGCGAGCACTGCGGCCAACTCTGCCTCATCTTCCATCTTGGCCAGCGCGCCTTTGGTGATGAATATATAACCGCCGGGCGCAGCAAAAGCATTAACCATATCGGTGTCGAGCACGGCGAATCTGAACTCGATCTCAGGCCGGTTGGCGAACTGTGCCAGACCTTTTCCCAGCTTATTGACGTACACATTGACCGGGTCGTTTTCGTAAAAAGGGTGCTTGCCCAACACCCTTGCCGCCAGCACCCTGCCGAAAACAATCTCGGCCTTGACGTCATCTTCTGCAGAGAATACATCCTTGCCCTGATTCACCCGCTGCCTGAAATCATCATCAGCCCAAGTGGGTGAAATTGAACCATAAATTGAAAGCAACGCGATGGCCGCAAGACTCAAGATGCGTGTGGAGAAAAGGTTTTTTTGATTACCAATGATGGATTGCAGATGCCTAAAATTTTTCATTTCCCCACCCCCGCCAACAGGAAGGTGTATGCCTCTTCGTCACTCACCTTAATGCCCTCCATACGCTCTACACTGGCGAAGTTAACTCGATACTTGTCGTTTATTCTGGAACGATCTTCCGCTAAGCCTCTGGCCGCCGCCGCAGTGGTAAATGCTGACGCTCGTTTTCTGGCACCCGTGCCCAGATTTTCACCGCTGCCCTCCAGCACGGAAACTCTAGCAGCAGGGGGTTTTCTGCCAACCAGCAACCTAGAAACCCAACCGGTTTTATCCTTGTAGTTGACTTTATGCCACCCCCCTTTTTTTTCTAGCTCTTTTAGCACGTCACCTTTTACCGCCTCGGCCAATTTTTGTGAGCCGAAGGCGGAAGTTGACAGGATAGGGGCTCTGACACTCTGCACATAAATATCGGCGGCATGCGCCTGAGACAATACAAATAACACGGGCACGAACAGGATGCGATGGGTGAATATTTTCATAGTCAATTCCTCCTTTAGAGATGCCTTTTACTGATTATTTTCTACGCATCGTAAAAATGCCATCCCATTCTGCTGGCGGCTCGGTGATCTTATACCCCTCACACCGGGTGATAAATATTTGACTGGTTTTGTCTTCTGGTTTGACTGCTAAAATCTCGGAATAGCGCTTGATGGCAGCGTCCCATTCCCGTTTTAAATAGTGGTTAAATCCTGCTTCCGATAGAGCGGCCATGTGGTCGGTTTCAGCGCTTTTCTGCACCGCAAGCGGCTCGTATATTTTTATCCCTTGCTGCTTACCTACTACCTTTACCATATCTATTAAGCGGCAAGGAATCACAGCCATGATTTCTTTATAAGTAACCTCGGTCACCAATACCGAGCAGCCATAAGCTTTGGTCAGCCCTTCCATCCGCGATGCCAGATTGACGTTATCGCCGATCACGGTGTAGTCCAGCTTTTTTTCAGAGCCGATATTTCCCAAGATGACTTCGCCAGTGTTGATGCCTATGCCTATGGCCAGCGGCATCCCCCCTTTAGCGATCAGCCCCTGATTAAAAATTTCCAGTTGGCGGGTCATGTCTAACGCGGCCAGAACCGCCCTCATACCGTGGTCACTCACTTTGATGGGCGCGCCCCAGAAAGCCATTATCGCATCTCCGATAAACTTATCAAGCGTACCCTCGTGCTTAAATATGACATCCACCATCTCCGATAAATAGCCATTGAGCAACTCGACTACTTGTTCCGCTTGAAGCTGTTCGGAGATGGAGGTAAAGCCTCTGATGTCGGAAAAAAGAATCGTCAGATTTTCCTTGCTGCCGACTTCGGCTTTCAGCACATCTTGTGGAGACTTGTCAATCAACAGGGTCAATATAGACGGCGATACATACTGGGAAAGCATTTTTTTGATCTTTCGCTTATCCTTGCCCTCGGTAAAACTCAGAAAAGCAAACGAACTCATCCACGAGATGATAATGGACAAGGTGGGCGCGACCATATCCAATAAAATATTGTGCCTGAACCCCCAGACTGAGATAGTGATATACACAAATGCCAGCAGGAACGGAGCGCCTATTTGGTAATTGATGGTGTTGCGGCTGCCTAGAATGGCAATAGTCACCAGCACGGCAAACAGCAGAATAGAGAGCGACGTTACCAGTGTGCCGGAATATTTCATAAAATCGCCGCGCACAATATTGCTGTAGGCGGAAGCGTGCAAATACACACCGGGAATACCGCTACCCATCGAGGTCGGCTTCAAGTCTTCGATACCCACCGCACTGCCACCGATAAATACCACCTTATCCCTGAATTCATCCGGGTTCACCGGCAATCCTTCCACATCCCCGGATTTTATTTTCTGTATCGAAGCTAGCACGCCGCTCATCGAAAACGGTTTGAAATCCGCATGCATTTTGATCAAATAAGTACCGTCTTTTTGCAACGGTATGGTTAGCGTCTTGGCTTGCGTTTGGCCTTCCTGCTGAATGCCATCTAACCGGATGCCATCTAAAACGATTTCGTTTCCATTCTGCCTGACCGATTCCGGTTTCAGGCTGTCCAACAGCGGCGCTATCGGCAGCACGGGAAAATAATTTCCATGGTAATGCCGGAACAGCTTGGTTCGTCTGTAAATACCATCGGCATCGGGCAGAAACTCCACTATCCCTATTCCATGCGACGCAGTGTAAAGCTCTTTGAACGGAATATAAAAATTGTTGTGCCCGCTGCTGGGCATTCCCTTTACCTGCATGGAGAAGTGCTCGGTAAAATCGCGGGGTATGGGGCGGTTCAGCAGCGTTTTGTTGTATTCATCTTCCTCGTCTATCACAATCTGCGCAGCATGATAGACATTGCCTGCGGCGGCGGTGGCATCAACCAGACTCTTGTCACTGGCCGACAAAACCCCCTTGGGAGATTTAAAGACTCTCTCGTTTTCGGTGAACAATATATCGAACACGATCGCCTTCGCACCGCTCATGGTCAAAAATTCCACCACATCGGCATGTACCGACCTTGGCCAAGGCCACCTGCCCACAATCGGATTCATCCCGCGTAACGAAGCCTCATCCACCAATATAATCGCCACATCGGATGATGATTGAGTGCTGCTGTACTTAGCTCTCATGTCGAAAGCCTTAAGCTCCATTCCATCGAACAAGCCGAAATGAAAGCCGACATTGACCAACAGGGCAACCGACAAAGCGATGAATGCGCCG
>JANONO010000069.1:0-3984 GCA_031420875.1 Gallionellaceae bacterium
GCATGATGCGTTCACGTCCCGTGGAGGCCATGCCACCCGCCTGCTCCACGATGAAAGACCTCGGGTTGGATTCATACAACAAACGCAGCTTGCCGGCCTTGCCCGCCTCTTTGTGGTCGAAGGGGTACATGAAGATGCCGCCACGTATCAGGATGCGGTGAACTTCCGCCACCATCGAAGCCACCCAGCGCATATTGAAATTCTTTTCGCGCCCTCCTGCGGTTTTGCCTTTTATGCATTCGTCCACATAACGCTGCACCGGAGCTTCCCAGTGGCGCTGGTTGGACATGTTGATGGCGAATTCCTGGGTATCGGCCGGAATGGTCATGGCCGGGTGAGTCAGCATAAACTCGCCGATGTCATTGTCCAGGGTAAAGCCATTCACGCCATTGCCGGTGGTCAGCACCAGCATGGTCGAAGGGCCATACAGCGCATAGCCGGCACAAACCTGCTGCGTGCCGGGTTGCAGGAAATCGGCCGCGGTCGGATTGGTCACGCCTTCCGGGCAGCGCAGAATGGAAAAAATCGTGCCCACAGAAATGTTCACGTCTATGTTGGTTGATCCGTCCAGCGGGTCAAAGGTCAGCAAATACTTGCCTTTGGGGTATTGCGCAGGAATAGGGTAAATCTCATCCATTTCCTCCGAAGCCATCGCGGCCAGGTGGCCGCTCCATTCGTTGGCCTTGATGAAAATGTCGTTGGTAATCACATCCAGTTTTTTTTGTGTTTCACCCTGAATATTTTCACTTCCGGCGCTTCCCAGTACTCCAATCAATGCGCCTTTATTTACACTATGGGCAATTTGCTTGCAAGCCATGATGATGTCGCTCAACAGTCCTGTGAAATTGCCGCTGGCTCCGGGTATATGCCTTTGTTCCTCGATAATGAATTGCACTAAATTTTTGCTCATTTACCTTAATCTTCTTTCTTGGAGTGGATTTTAAAATTTTCCATTTTACAGGGTTATGCAACGGCTTTCTATCCGGGTATCGCGCAACTTTATTACAACCCTCTATTTTTTTCCTACAATGGGGTGACAAGCAAGACCCTGCGAGGTGGTCCATGCAGCAGAGGAATATAAGATTCGAATTATTTCTTGCCGTAAGCGCTGTCGTGATCGGGTGAGATAGTCAGCAATCGCAAGAATTCCTGTTGGCGAAAAGCCGTTGCTCTCCTTGACCGGGTAATCCTCAAGGAATAGATAGCATCTATTCCTTCCGGGGGCTTGACGCTAACAATCTTCTCCCACTTCAACCCAGGATCGCGATACAACTGATTCCAGGTCAACTTGCGCAACTTGTTAAGCGTATCCAACGCGGCATTACGCTCCTGCTTTTCCAGCGCAAGCAAATTGTCCTGAAAAACAGGATTATTCGGGTCGAGCCTAACGAGCATGGCAAGAATCCACTCCCGCTAATAAAACTTGCCCTGCTCGCTCCCTCTCCTCAATCCTCTGGGTGAAACAACTAGCCATTCGACTAGGCTGCCAGAAACCGCAGCCAAGTCGCTGGTTATCCCGCAAGCGGGCGAGGAAGCGAACGAATCGCTGCGCGAGTTTCACTTTATCTAACGTATCCGTACCTCCCTTAGCCACGCGCCAGCTTCTTGATAACAGCGTCTACAGTCGAATCACTGGGTGCGTTGTTTTGCGCCCAAGACAGCGATTTCTGCAAAGCAGATGCAGCCTTGGGTTGATGCAGCCAACTTTCATTGTCGGGCAGCACTGTTGCTGTGCGCACTAGCCAGACCCCCGGTTCACGTTCTTCAATCAATACCTGACGTCCGGCAAATTGCTTGCCGAGGGAAATCTGGCCATTCGTGCCGACAACCTTTACGCTGGACGGACTGGAAGCGCTTGCCATGACAAACTCCTACTTTTAGTAAAATAGGAATGCACTATAGCACTAAGAACGGCATCTGTGCGGCATTAAATATAGTTATAGTGGTTTCCCCTATTTACTTAATTTAGTAAAAAATATAACTTTATATGCATTACTTAATTTATTAAGGTATATTTTTGTTTATGACTTCAAGCGCGCGCTTTGCCAATCCATTCCGGCCTGGTGCAGGACATATGCCTCCTTACCTGGCTGGCAGGGATGCCGAGAAAAAAGAATTTGCCCGTTTATTAAAGCAGGACACCATCCTTGAGAACATGATCCTTACCGGATTGCGAGGTGTCGGGAAGACGGCTTTGCTGGAAACATTAAAACCCATCGCAATTAGCGAGGGGTGGGCATGGGTCGGCACAGACCTATCGGAAACATCAAGCCTTAGTGAAGAAAATATCGCGCTGCGTCTGCTGACTGATTTGTCAGTATTTACTTCATCCATCGTTATTTCATCTCGTGAGTTGCAAGGAATGGGATTTGCCGGGCAAAAAAGCATGCACCAGGAAACCCTGGACTTTAATCTTCTGCAGCGTATTTATAGCCATACTCGCGGCCTGGTAGCAGATAAAGTAAAGCAAGTTCTCGAAACCGTCTGGCGTTTTACCAGTCAGGGAAAATTAAAGGGAATTATTTTTGCTTACGATGAAGCCCAGACCATGGCAGATCATTCGGCTAAAGACCAGTATCCACTTTCATTGCTTTTGGATGTTTTTCAATCCATACAACGCAAGGGAATTCCCTTTATGCTGCTGTTGACTGGCTTGCCGACTTTGTATCCCAAGCTGGTGGAAGCCAGGACTTTTTCAGAAAGAATGTTCCATGTGGTTTTTCTCGACAGGCTGGACGAAAAAGCTAGCCGGGAGGCCATACTCACTCCAATTAAATCTGCCAAATCTACCGTCAGCTTCGATGAAAAATCAGTCAATACCATCGTAGATATATCGGGAGGCTACCCATACTTCATTCAATTTATATGCCGGGAAGTTTACGATGTGTTCATCCAGCAACAGGAAGCCGGGCAAAAAGCAACTGTGCCCATGCAAGCGATTGGTCAAAAGCTGGATACAGATTTCTTTTCTGGCCAGTGGGCCAGAGCAACCGATAGACAAAGAGAATTGTTGGACATCATTGCTCGGCTTCCAAACTCCGACTCTGAATTTACCGTACAAGAGCTGGTAGAGCTATCAAACAAATCATTATCAAAACCCTTCGGCAGGAGCCACGCGAATCAAATGCTGGTTTCACTTGCCGGCGCAGGGCTGGTTTACAAGAACAGGCATGGGAAATATTCATTTGCTGTGCCCCTCCTGGGAAAATTTATCCTCCGGCAAATGGAGCATGTTGAGCTGGATTCCCGCCTTCACGGGAATAACGTAGTTGAATTTTTAGAGGTCACTGAAACAAAATGGCGGCCATGAGGCCGCCTCTCCGTTTACAGCATTCGTCAGGTATTACTTAACGATCGCCTTCAATTCGCCCTTGGCATATTTATTCGCCATGGCATCCATCGCAATTACCTTGATCTTGGCTGCCTGCCCGGCGGAACCAAAAGCTTCGTAGCGCGCCTTGCAAATCTCTTTCATGGCCTTGGTGGATTCCGCCAGGAATTTGCGCGGGTCAAAGTTCTTCGGGTCTTTGGCCAGATGGCGCCGGATGGCGCCGGTGGAAGCCATGCGCAGGTCAGTGTCTATGTTTAGTTTGCGCACGCCATGTTTGATGCCTTCGACGATTTCGGAAACCGGTACGCCGTAAGTTTGGCCCATGTCGCCACCGTATTCATCAATTATTTTCAACCACTCTTGCGGTACGCTGGATGAACCGTGCATGACCAGATGGGTATTGGGAATGCGCGCGTGGATTTCCTTGATGCGGCCAATGGCCAGAATTTCGCCGGTGGGCGGGCGGGTGAATTTGTAAGCACCATGTGAAGTGCCGATGGCGATGGCCAATGCGTCCACGCCGGTTTTTTTGACGAAGTCCGCTGCTTCTTCCGGGTCCGTCAGCAGCTGCGAATGATCAAGCTTGCCTTCTGCGCCTTGGCCGTCTTCCTGTTCGCCCATGCCGGTTTCGAGCGACCCTAAACAGCCCAACT
>JANONO010000070.1:0-1596 GCA_031420875.1 Gallionellaceae bacterium
TTCAGATTGCTGGCAGCCATGGTAGCGAAACTCTCCGAACGAGTTTGCCGCTCCTTGGTGTATCGCCCTTGCAAGCTGAGGATGTGTTCGTCGGCAATGTATTGGTACTGCCCGTCTATCCCGTAATCACGGAAACGATCGGTACCTCCGCTCGTGTTTTCTCCGGGAAATACTTTTGCATCAAGCCCAAAGGCGCCCAGCGACATGCTGTGCTTGCCATCCACCTCGCGTTGCACCGCCACGCGCCAATAGGAAGCATATCCATCTACAACATTGCCTATTTCTGACCAGTTTCCCCAACCCAAAGGCCGTAAAGCGCCGGTGTTAGTGGTGCGATATGCGGCTACTTCCGCATATAACCAATCGTTATAGAGCGCATAAACGCCCGGACCCGCCACCTTCGCCATCAGCGCCATGTCGATAATCGGCCCGGCTGCCGGCATCACAACAGCTTCTGATGAGGTATAGGGAAACCCCCACATTGACGTGGAGTTATAAATGTCGGTAATGGTTGGGTTGTTGCTCAGGGTCACACCGTAGAGCAACTCTTTATCACCCGAGAGTGCTAGAGAATTGGCGTAGCGAATATCTGCCATTTCAACCGCCCAGCGCTTCTCGAAACCGTCGTAGGAATATTGCACCAAGGCACCGGCGTTATCAGTAATTTTTACTGCATAATAAAGGCCGGCTGCTTGTATCATTGTCTTGCGATCATCTGGAAAATCGGATGGCATTGCGCCCGGCGTGTCGGTTTGGCTTGTATCAGCTCTGGAAATCTGGAGCAGCGCGGAGATCGGTAATTTTCCGGTCAGCGAATTTTCCGCATTCAATTCACCGAGAGTATAGCCCCTGAGCTTGAACTGTCGCCCAAAGGGCGTTAGCTCCGGGTAAACGGTGTGGCATGACGAGCATTCCGCACCGGTTTGCCTAGCAAAACTCGGTACTGCCTGAGCGACCGATGGCAACAATAAATATGCAACCAGAAAGAGCGGGCTACCCCGCCACCAGCAAAAATTAGCGCCAATAAAATTTTTCATCTTGTTCTCCTGAAAAGTAATAAACACGCAGACGCAGTGCGGCTGCCGAACGATTCTGGACGAGGCCTTATACCGACAAAGTCGGCCGGATGGGAACTACGAAGACACTCGTCCCGCGTTAAACGCGGGAGAGCGGAGGCGGATCTAGTGGAGCCGAGGTGAAGGATTGAAACTGCGTCGAAGAACTTGCATAAGTCTGAGCCAACAGTCGGATTCCCGCCACTTCGATTGCGACAGTGGCCAGATACCCGCCGCAGGCGAAATGACAGACGCTGCAATCCTGGCAGAAGGAGGCTTGCTGATCTTGCTGCCCGGATGATTGGCTCTGATGCAAGGAAGATTGGTCGTGATAATGGGCGTTGGAGTCATCCGGTTGCGTAGCCGCCAAAGGGCAATGTCCACCCATCATCTGCCCACCCATCATTTGCATCGAAATCGAGCTCGCCATTGCGCTGCCGTTGAATAGCGGCAACCAAATGATCAGAAGTGCTGCAACAAATTTTCTTGACTGGTATAGCATGTGGCAAGCATGGCCGACTTCCAGTCGGCTGTCAATTGG
>JANONO010000071.1:0-2390 GCA_031420875.1 Gallionellaceae bacterium
ACCAGCGGGACTTGCAGTAGTACCTCGCGTGCCGCAGCGACCACGCCTTCAGCGATGACATCACACTTCATAATGCCGCCAAATATATTCACCAGAATGGCGCGTAGATTCGGATTTTTCAACATCAGCTTAAATGCCTCGGTCACTTTTTCCTTGCTCGCTCCTCCGCCCACATCCAGAAAATTCGCCGGGTTTCCGCCATACAACTTGATGATATCCATAGTCGCCATCGCCAGCCCGGCACCGTTGACCAAGCAACCGATGTTGCCATCGAGCGAGATGTAACTAAGATCAAATTTTGAAGCCTCAATTTCAGCCGCATCCTCTTCGTCCAAATCGCGCAACGCCACAATTTCGGGATGGCGGTATAAGGCATTGCTGTCAAAATTTATTTTTGCATCCAGCGCAATCACGCGCTGATCCGCAGTTAACACCAGCGGATTTATTTCTGCCAGCATGGCATCCTTGTCCACAAAGCAGCGATACAGACCTTGTAAACAGGTGCGCGCCTGCGCCAGTGCGGCATCAGGAATGCCAATGTGACGTGACACACTATCCGCTTCAGCATTGCTCAGTTCATCCGCTGGGTTGATCCAGACCTTGTGAATTTTCTCCGGCGTATGCGCGGCCACAGACTCAATCTCCATACCGCCCTCGCTGCTCGCCATCAACACCACACGTTGACTGCTGCGGTCTATCGCCATGCCCACATAAAATTCCCGGCTAATGTCGGCGCCTTCTTCGATCAACAAGCGGCGCACCTTCTGCCCTGCCCCACCTGTTTGATGCGTGACCAATTGCATGCCTAAAATTTTTGAGGCGTACTCGCGCACCTCCATCAGCGAATGTGCCACTTTCACCCCGCCGCCTTTACCTCTGCCGCCAGCATGAATCTGCGCCTTGACCACCCACACCTTGCCGCCCAACTGTTGCGCTGCGGCCATCGCCTCGTCAACACTAAAGCAGGCCACGCCACGCGGCGTTGGCACACCGAATTGCCGCAGTATTTCTTTGCCTTGGTACTCGTGAATTTTCATGGTTGTTCCCGTATTGCGAACTAAAAATTTAGAATCAGAACTTCATACGCTCATTATGATTTATATCACGCGCCGCATTTTCTGCCGCCTCGATACGCTCTTGTGTAGCGGGGTGAGATGATAAATAGCTTAATTTTTGTGTCAATTGTTTATTATTGGAATCAAGTTCTGTATTTTTTTCACCGCTCTTCGCATCCTGCTTGTTTTTTCCAGCCTCCAGTACTGCCAGAGCCAAACCTAATTCACGCGGTGAGCGCCCGGTATTCTTGAGCAGTTCAAAAGCATCACTATCCGCCTCGCGTTCAAAATCCCTAGAATAGTGTGCATGTAGTAAAGCCGTGGGTAGCGTAACAGCAATGCCAGCGACTGCCGAGGCATCGCCATAAATTGCCATAGCCGCCAAAGCGATAATCGAATCCTGCAACACATAACGCAAGCTATGCCGATGACGAACATGCCCCATTTCATGCGCCAGCACTGCGGCAATTTGATCGTCACTCGCCATCAACGCCACCAGCTGATCCGTCATAACCACTATACCACCCGGCAGCGCAAAAGCATTTGCGCCTATCCAACCGCCGTCACGAAATTCCAAGCGCACAGCGTCGGATTGTTGTGTCGCGTGGTGTAACTCGGAAAAAATCTGCGCCAGATTTTCTCGGCGCGTCGCGCTGAGTTGCGTAGGCTTAAAAACTAATTTATCCAACGCCTTCAAGCCCTCTTGGGCAAGATTCACTTCAATGTGAGGCGGCAGACGAACGGCCACTTCACGCGCCACCCACGGCACTCCGTAGCGATAGCCCGCCCAACAGGTGGCAATAGTGAGCACCAGCGCTAGGACAATAAAGCCGTAGTGTGATTCCAAGCGGTGCGCCAGCGTTCTGCGCCCAGCCAGATTAAATGCGCTATCTACGCTGTCATTATCCTGCGTAACCGCCACCGCACCATCGGCGAATTCAATACGACGCGGCATACCTGCTAAACGAGGGGAAATTTTTATGGCGCTGACCGCTACTTCAAACGTAATTTCTTCGCCAGAAACTGCTACCGCATCATGGCTTACCACAAGGGTGACTGGCCAACGGCGCGAGGTTTTTCCGTCGAAATAATCCGCGTTAATAATCACCATTAAAGCGACAAATCCACATCAAAAAATTCACCCATTTCTTCACCGGTCGCCCCTACGTCTTGCCCGACCTTGCTCACAAAAGCACTCAGATCCGTGGCTGATTTCAGAGTAAGGCATTCGGCACGATACCGAGCAACTCGTATCGCCGCCCAAGGAATCATCAGGCCAAAAGTAAAGACGATAACCAGCAAATTTAACAAATAAATTTTGGCCAGCCGACCCGC
>JANONO010000072.1:0-2886 GCA_031420875.1 Gallionellaceae bacterium
ATGTGCAACACCTGCGAGAGGAGATACAAGCCCATTTGGCGGGTGCCAAGACGCAACTGGAATGCGAATACCGCATACGTCACCGTGACGATAGCTACCGCTGGGTGTTATGCCGCGGCATCGCTGTCCGCGACAGTCTCGGCAAGGCGCTGCACATCGCCGGTTCAAATGCTGACATCACCGAGCAACGCATGCTCACCGAAGAATTAAAGCATCGGGCCTTGTATGATGTGTTGACTAATCTGCCCAATCGCGCCTTGTTTATAGATCGGCTGGAACGAACAATTTCGCGCTCCAATCGCTCCGGCGATTATTTTTTTGCAGTGCTTTTTCTGGATATAGATCGCTTCAAAACTATCAACGATAGTTTGGGGCATACGGCGGGTGATGAATTGCTGGTCAGCATCGCCCGTCGTCTGGAGACCTGCCTGCGTCCGGGCGATACCGTGGCGCGCTTGGGCGGGGACGAATTTACACTGTTGCTGGAAGATATTAGCAATCCGGAAGAGGCACTACGGGTGGTCGAGCGGATTCAGGAATCTTTGACCGCACCTTGCCACATCCAGGGTCATCCGCTGGTGAGCACCGCGAGCATCGGCATTGCATTCGGCACCAAAGAGCATGAGTACGCGATAGACATTTTGCGTGATGCCGATACCGCCATGTACCGTGCCAAAGGACGCGGCAAGGCACGCTATGAAATTTTCGATACCAGTATGCATGTCCATGCCATCGCGCTATTGGAGCTGGAAGCTGCCTTGCGCCTGGCGATTGTGCAAGATCAACTATGCCTGCATTACCAGCCGATCTGGTCGGCCAGCACCAACCACATTGTCGGGATGGAGGCACTGGTGCGTTGGCAACATCCGCAGCGCGGCCTGCTGGCTCCGCAAGAGTTCATCCCCATGGCGGAAGAGACCGGTTTGATTCTGGCCTTGGGCGAATGGGTATTGCGTCACGCCTGTTTGCAACATACCGCCTGGATGGCTGCCGGTAGTGCTCCAATACGTTTGGCGATCAACCTTTCGGTGCGCCAGTTCCAGCACCGCCAGTTCATCGAAACGGTGGAAAGCGTACTGCACGAAACCGGCATGGATCGTTCCCTGCTGGAGTTTGAGATTACCGAAAGCGTGGCCATGAACACGGTTGAATCCAGCATCGCCGTCGCGCATAAATTACGCCAACTGGGAGCACAACTTTCCATAGACGATTTCGGCACCGGCTACTCTTCGCTCAGTTACCTCAGGCTCATCCCGCTGAGCACACTAAAAATAGATCAAACTTTCGTGGCTGATGTGACTGGCAGCCACGATGCGGCAGCAATCACGCGCGCGATCATTGCTTTGGGCACCAGCCTTAAGTTACGTGTCGTAGCAGAAGGGGTAGAGACCGCTGAACAGCTGGCTTTGCTGCGTTCTCAGGGCTGCGACGAAGTACAGGGATTTTTGCTTGGGCGACCGCTGCCAGCCGAGCAGATTACTCTATTGCTGTTGCATTATTAGTGCGCTACACCAAGCAACCATTGGCTGTTGCACTTCGAGGTTGAATCCGCACAGCTTATCCCGGCGAAGCGATTAATGCTTCCAGCCTGTCCATGGCCATAGCGATTTTTGAGCGTACTGTAATGCTTTGATCGGCACTACGCCTGTGATTACAATTCCCACGTTGCCGCAGTGATTCTATTTAAAATAAACTTTTAGGAGGTTAATTCGTGGCACTCAAAAATTTCAAACGCATGTCTGTTGCGGCTATGATCGTGTTGGTATCGCCTGTTGTTCAGGCAGGCGAGGTTGTTGTTAGTCAAACAGGAAAAACTTTCATGGTAAAGGGGGTTAAGGTTGAAACCTTGACGATAAAGGCTGGGGATAGCGTCAGCTTTTTAAACGGCGATCCATGGTTTCACAATATATTCTCTCTTTCAGAGCTGAAGGCTTTTGATCTGGGGTCGTATCCGCAAGGCCAATCTAAATCTGTGATATTTGAAAAGCCCGGGTCATTGGACATTGAATGTGCCATCCATCCCCAGATGGTGCTTAAATTGGAGATTCAATAATGTTTGCCGCTAAGCAGTTTTCGCTCATCTTGATGCTGTTGTCTATGTCTTTTCCCGCCTTTGCAATCGATGCACCTGTTACTAAAGAAACTGACACAGCCGAATTGCTAATCAAGGCGAGAAATAATCCCGCCATTCGTGGGGCTATTGTTTTTCAGACCTACTGCACCCTATGTCATGGAGAGCGCGGTGATGGCTTGTCCAGAGGAGCTAAGCTGTATGGCACGATTAATCTTGGATTAAAACCCAATTCGCGTGAATTTACGGAAAAAATTGTTCGTTATGGTGGAAGGTCTGTGGGTAAATCCGAGTTTATGCCGAACTGGGATGAGGAGTTGTCGGAAGAGCAAATTGGCGATGTCATTGCGTACCTTTCTATCGTGCAGGATCAAGTCGAGCGCGGAGGGGTAGTGTTTAAAACCAATTGCATTCTTTGTCACGGGGTTAAAGGAGATGGTAAGGGTCGCGCATCAGTATTTTATGATCCTCGCCCTGCCAATTTGACCACCAGTGACAAAAATGATGAGTACAAAAAAATGATTATTACGCTTGGTGGAAAAGCGCTGGGGCGTTCAGAGGTGATGCCCGCCTGGGGTGAGCAACTTCTTACCGAGCAGCAGATTGACGATGTGGTGGCTTACTTGCGCACTATTTTAGTAGCACAGAAACAACCACAATAAGTAGAATCACTAATAGCA
This sequence comes from Gallionellaceae bacterium, assembly GCA_031420875.1. GTDB lineage: Bacteria > Pseudomonadota > Gammaproteobacteria > Burkholderiales > Gallionellaceae > Nitrotoga. The sequence continues at coordinate 2,752 of JANONO010000072.1, forward strand.
CTGCTATCAATACTAGCAGTTGAATTTCTCTTTTTTTCTGGTTAGTCCATTCGCGCAATGCGTTTTCAATCTGCGCGATGGGATGTTCATGCAGACGTTGGTGTAAGAGGCGTGGCAGTTGCGGCAACAGGGTGG
>JANONO010000073.1:0-6522 GCA_031420875.1 Gallionellaceae bacterium
GCGGAGGGTTGATAATGGGGGTGGAGAGCATGGAGCCGAACACGCCGCCGTTGGAGATTGAGAAAGTGCCACCGCTTAACTCTTCCAGCGTGATCTTGCCATCCTTGGCGCGCACTCCGAATTCGGCGATCTGTTTTTCAATATCAGCCAGTGAGAGTTTATCGGCATCGCGGATGATGGGCACGACTAATCCGCGCTCGCTGCCGATGGCCACGCCGATGTCATAGTAGCCGTGGTAAATAATGTCGGTGCCATCTACCGAGGCGTTGACCACCGGAAATTTTTGCAGAGCGAGCAGCGCTGCCTTGACGAAGAAGGACATGAAGCCGAGTTTGATGCCGTGTTTCTTTTCAAATACGTCTTTATATTTATTGCGTAGATCAATCACCGCCTGCATATTCACTTCGTTGAAGGTAGTGAGTATGGCGGCGTTTTGTTGCGATTGCAGTAGGCGTTCGGCGATGCGCTGGCGAATGCGGGTCATTGCCACACGTTGTTCGGGGCGGGTGCCGGATGGTGCGGCAGATTTCACCCCCTCTGCCTCCTTTGACAATTTCAGGACAGGTCTGGCCTCTCCCGCAAGGGAAGATGAAAAAGATTTTACTTGCTGCGTAGCGTCTAGCGCATCCTCTTTGGTTACTCGTCCGCCGCGTCCGCTGCCGCTGATGGCTGCCGTGTCTATATTTTTTTCCGCCACAATTTTTTGCGCCGCCGGCATCACCGCAGCTTGAGATTTGGCAGTGGCAGCGGGTTGTGCAGCCGCTGCTGCGCTGGCCTTGCCAGAAATATCCAATAGCGCAATCACTTCATTGCTGCCCACTTTTTCGCCATTCTGTTTGAGAATTTTGGTCAGCACACCCGCTTTAATCGCGGGCAATTCCAACACCACTTTGTCGGTTTCAATGTCAATCAGATTTTCGCCTTCGGCTGCGGCTTCGCCAATTTTTTTATGCCAAGTCAGCAAGGTGGCTTCAGTGACTGATTCAGACAGTTGCGGTACGCGGACTTCAATTTGATGGCTGGCGTCAACTTTCATGGTGCTTCGCTCCTGGTAGGGGTTTGATATTGAGATCGTCGCGGAAAGCAGCTTCAATGACGGCTTTTTGTTGGGCTAAGTGCAAGGCCATATACCCCACCGCAGGTGCTGCTGCGGAAGGCCGCAAGGCATAATCGAGATGCATAGCGGGGCGCAAATGACGCAATAAATAATGCTGGAGGCGATGCCATGCACCCTGATTGCCCGGCTCTTCCTGACACCACACCACTTCGCGGGCTTTCGGATAAGCAGCTATTTGCGCTGCAAATTCTTGATGCGGGAAGGGGTAAAGCTGTTCCAGACGAACAATGGCCATATCTTTTATGCCCCGCTCACTTCGCCCCTTGAGCAATTCGTAATAAATTTTTCCACTGCACACGATGATGCGCCGCACCTCTGCATTCAGCATTTCTGTTTCGCCTATGATCGCTTGAAATTCCCCCTCAACCAAATGCGCCATGGGTGACGCGGCATCTTTGCTACGCAACATGCTTTTAGGAGTGAACACCACCAGCGGCTTGCGATAGGGGCGCAGCATCTGACGACGCAGCAAGTGGAACATCTGCGCGGCAGTGGAAGGAACGCAAACCTGAATGTTGTAGTCGGCGCACAGTTGTAAATAACGCTCGATGCGCCCGGACGAATGCTCTGCGCCCTGCCCTTCGTAGCCATGTGGCAGCAGCATGACCAGCCCGCATAGCCTGCCCCATTTAGCTTCGCCCGATGCGAGAAATTGGTCTATCACCACTTGTGCGCCGTTGGCAAAATCGCCAAACTGCGCTTCCCAAATTATCAAGGAATCGGGTTCGGCAGTGGCATAGCCATATTCAAACGCCAACACCGCTTCCTCTGATAACGTGGAATCAATCACGACAAAATCAGCTTGTCCCGCTTCCAGTTTTTGCAATGGCACATGGTAACCCTCTTGCCAATTGACCCGGTTCTGGTCATGCAGCACGGCATGGCGATGGAAGAAGGTGCCGCGCCCGCAATCCTGGCCAGAAAGGCGCACTGGATAACCCTCGGTCAGCAAGCTGGCGTAGGCCAGATTTTCTGCCATCCCCCAATCCAAAGCCAGCTCGCCGCGCCCCATGGCGCGCCTATCTTCAATGACTTTTTCAACGCGTGAATGCAAACTGAAACCCGCTGGGACAGTGGTCAAGCGTTCCACCAAAAATTGCAGCCGGTTTAACGGAAGTGCCGTCGCAGCAACTTCACGCCAAGATGCGTCCAAGCGGAATTTTGCCCAGCGTTTCGCATGGCTTCGTGAGGCATCCACTTTTAAAGTCTCGACCGGGCTGCGTCCCTCATCCATCGCCTGCCGATAATCAGCAATCATTTTTTCCGGGTCATGCGGCGCAACAACCGACTCATCTACCAATTTTTTGGCGTACAAGGCGCGCATACCGGGATGCTGGTTAACGTAGCGATACATAAATGGTTGGGTCACCAGCGGCTCATCCTGCTCGTTATGCCCCAGCTTGCGGAAGCACACCAGATCAATCACCACATCGCGCTGATAAGTCATGCGGTAATCCAGCGCAATTTCAGTGACCAGTAATGCTGCCTCAGGATCATCGGCATTAACATGAAAAATTGGCGCGCCTATCATTTTTGCCGCATCGCTACAGTACAACGATGAGCGTGCATCGCGCACATCAGAGGTGGTGAAACCGATTTGATTATTGATGATGATATGCACCGTTCCGCCTGTGCTATATCCGCGTGTTTGCGAAAGATTCAAGGTCTCCATGACGACGCCCTGCCCAGCAAACGCCGCGTCACCATGCAGCAGTACCGACATGACTTTGCCGCCATCGTGATCGCCGCGTGTATGCTGCCGTGCGCGCACCGAGCCTTGCACGACCGGGCTGACTATCTCCAAGTGGGAGGGATTAAAAGCCAGCGTGACGTGCATAGAACCATTCGGTATAACGACTTCCGCAGCGAATCCATTATGGTATTTCACATCGCCTGAGGTCAGCTCATCGCTGTGGACACCCTCAAACTCGGCAAACAGCATGGACGGCAATTTACCCAAGGTATTCACCAGCACATTCAAGCGACCACGATGTGCCATGCCGATCACCGTTTCTCGCACCCCTTGGCTGCCAGCGCGCTGCAACAAATGGTCGAGCATAGGGATCAGGGTTTCACCGCCTTCCAGCGAGAATCTTTTTTGCCCGACATATTTGGTGTGCAGATAGCGTTCCAGTGTTTCGGCGGCGGTTAGTTGTTGCAGAATGTGGCGACGTTGGGCAGTAGAATAATTGACTAAACTGCGACTACTTTCCAGACGTTGCTGAAACCAGCGTTTTTGTGCGACATCACTGAGGTACATGTATTCTGCACCGATGCTGCTGCAATAAGTCTGGCGCAATAGTTGCAGAATCTCGCGCAGAGTCATGCGCGGCGAACCCACCAGCGACCCGGTTTCAAAGGTCACATCCATATCCGACTCAAGCAAACCATAGTAAGCAGGATTGAGTTCCGGCACGTCAGGTTTAACATGACGATTGAGCGGGTCTAGTCTGGCTACACGCACCCCCAAAAAACGATGGGCATTGATCATCTGCAGCACAGCAACCTGTTTGCGCTCTGGCCCGCAATCCGTCAATAAATTTGCCGCATATTTTGGCAAGGCCGCAAAAGCGCGCTGTATTGGACTGTGCGCCACCTCGTGAGCCGCGCCTCCAGATGATTGCAAAGAATCGAAATAGTTGCGCCATGTTTCCGAAACAGAAGCAGGGTTAGCCAAATACTCCTCGTACAAGCCCTCGACAAAAACATTATTAGCCCCGAACAACTGGGACGTGTCTTGCATGGACTGCATATAGTTTTTTTCTGGCGCTGTCATAAGCTGTTTCTGAATTTCTCACAAAAATAAAACACATAAGGGCATCTCTAAAAATTCATATTTCGTCGCTCCCGCGAAGGCGGGAGCCCAGTCAACTCAATAAGCTGGATTCCAGCCGCAGCCTGCCCTCGAAGGCTTGAATCGGGGGCGGGAATGACGAATTATTAGAGGTTTCCATAACTCGATCGGTTCGCTGTCCGCGTGGGCACAACACCGTGCCCACCCTACTTAGCTAGCGCTTCCCCGCAGGCACGTAATCGCGCCTGACCGCGCCCTGATACAGTTGACGTGGGCGACCGATTTTCCGGTCGGGATCGGAAATCATCTCACTCCATTGCGAAATCCAGCCTATGGTGCGCGCCACTGCAAAGAACACGGTAAACATATTGGTCGGAATACCCAGCGCGCGCAGTACGATGCCGGAATAAAAATCCACGTTGGGGTATAGCTTGCGCTCGATAAAATACGGATCACTCAAGGCAATCTGCTCCAATTCCAGCGCCATTTTAAATATCGGGTCATTTTCCAGATTCAATTCTTTGAGCACTTCGTAGCAGGTTTCGCGCATCACCTTGGCGCGTGGATCCATGTTTTTATAAACGCGATGACCAAAGCCCATCAAGCGATATTTTTTATCTTTCACACCTTTCATAAAATCGGCTACACGCGACACATCGCCGATTTCTTCCAGCATATTCAGCACCGCTTCGTTTGCTCCACCATGCGCCGGCCCCCACAGCGCGGCGATGCCGGAAGACACGCATGCAAAGGGATTTGCGCCGCTGGAACCGGCCAAGCGCACGGTCGAGGTGGAGGCATTCTGTTCGTGGTCGGCATGTAAAATCATGATGCGCTCCAGCGCACGTACCAATTTTGGATTGGGCACATATTCCTCAGTCGGCATGGCGAACATCATGTACATCAAATTTTCCACATAGCTGAAGGAGTTCTTCGGATACATGAAGGGGTAACCGGTGTTGTATTTGTACGCCATAGCAGCGATGGTCGGCACTTTGGCGATCAGGCGCAACGCCGAAATTTCACGGTGTTCTGGATTATTAATGTCGAGCGAATCATGGTAGAAAGCCGACAGCGCGCCCACCACGCCAACCATCACCGCCATCGGATGGGCATCGCGGCGGAAGCCGCTGAAGAAGCGCACGATCTGATCATGCACCATCGTGTGCTCGGTGACCTTGCTTCTGAACCCGGCTTTCTGGGCTGGATTGGGCAACTCTCCGTGCAGCAGCAAATAACACACCTCCAGAAAATCGGAATGCTCCGCCAGTTGTTCGATGGGATAACCTCGGTAATACAGCAGCCCGGCATCGCCATCAATGAAGGTGATGCTGGAAGAGCAACTGGCGGTGGACAAAAAGGCCGGATCGTAAGTAAACATGCCGAGCTTGCTCAAAGCGCGAATGTCAATTACATCCTGCCCCAGCGTTCCAGATAATATCGGTAGCTCGACGCTTCTGCCGTCTTCCAGCGTCAATGTTGCAATGCGTTTATTTCCCATATTCAACCTTTCTCAAACTGCCTGTAACAGCGCCAGTACCTCACCTTGTTCATCTTGCACCGATGTTAAATTTCTGCCCGCAATCATATCCCAGAGTGTAGTGTCAGGCATATCCAGCAAAGCATCAAATGCTATTCTCTGAGCGGCACTCAACTCCGCATAATGCCGCTCGATAAAACGCCCCAGCACTATATCCAACTCCAACAAACCGCGCCGACAGCGCCAGCGCACTCGTTTTAAGACAGGATGCGGGATGCTGGATGCAGGATGCGAAGAGCGGAAAACCGCCACGGGTTTTGCATCCTGTATCCCATATCCCGCATCCTGTTTTTTCACACTGTCCTCTTCACCATCAATGCTTTTATTTTTCCTATCGCCTGCGTCGGATTCAATTCTTTGGGACACACATCCACACAATTCATAATCGTGTGACAGCGAAACAAGCGGTAAGGGTCTTCCAGATTATCCAGTCGCTCGGCAGTATCTTGGTCGCGCGTATCAGCAATAAAGCGATACGCTTGCAGCAAACCAGCCGGGCCGACGAACTTGTCTGGATTCCACCAGAAAGACGGGCAGGCCGTGGTGCAGCAGCCGCACAGAATACACTCGTACAAACCATCCAGTTCGGCGCGTTGCGCTGGGGATTGCAGGCGCTCGGTCTCCGGCGGCGGATCATTGTTCACCAGATAGGGCTTGATCGAATGGTATTGTTTAAAAAACTGCGTCATGTCCACCACCAAATCGCGTATCACCGGCAGACCGGGCAGGGGGCGAATTTCGATTGGCTGCTTCAAGCTGGACAGCGGCGTGATGCAGGCTAAACCATTACGACCGTTAATGTTCATCCCATCCGAACCGCACACGCCCTCGCGACAAGATTTACGCAAAGTCAAACTGTCGTCCTGCTCCTTAATCAACAGCAAGGCATCCAGCAACATGGCATCGCCCGCCTCCATGCTCAACTCATAGTCGCGCATATAGGGCTGGGCATCGGTTTCCGGATTGTAGCGGTAAATTTTAAATTTCATAGTCTCGATTCCGTTTGGGACCACGGGCATCTTGCCCGAGCTTCAGGTATCCGCTCCAACTTCAATAAACCCGCGCTTTGAG
>JANONO010000074.1:0-6056 GCA_031420875.1 Gallionellaceae bacterium
GGGTCGATCTTGCCGCCAGGAAACTCCCAATAGCCTGCCCAGATTTTTGCAGGGGGGCGTTGGGCGAGAAGAAAGGAGTCATCAGGGAGTTGTAGCACGGCGGCGGCAACTTCGATTATTTTAGTGTCGTTAGTTTGACTGTTCAATGTTGCATCTCTAATTTTAAGCAGCTAGATACCGCTTTACCGATCAAGAGATTTTTGCACAATTGAGCTGGTATGGCTTGTATATTTGGATGACCCCTCTAAAAATTCGTCATTCCCGCGTAGGCGGGAATGTGGCATGTTGATTTGACTGGGCTCCCGCCTTCGCGGGAGCGACGAAATATGAATTTTTAGCGGTCTCCAAAATTGAAATTCAGCTGGGCTGGGCGACCCCCGCGACGAGATAAAACATGATGCCCTCCTGTTACAATGCTCGCCAATTTCGCCCACTTGCCTTGGATATTCAAGATTTTCCTCTCGGCTACTGTTCAATACCCTGTGACATGGAAATAAAATAATGCTAAACGAAGCACTTTCTTTTTTACTTAACGCCTTATTACAGCCCTTTGTGGCTGTGTTGTTATTGCGCTTTCATCTGCAATGGTTGCGCGCACCCATGCGTAATCCATTAGGCGAATTTGTAATGGCAATCAGCAATTTTTTGGTGCTGCCTGCGCGCCGATTCATTCCTCCCGCTTGGGGGTTGGATGTGGCGACCCTGTTGCTGGCTTTCTTGATGGAAGCGATTTACTTGACGGCGACACTGTGGAATCAAGGCGCTTTAATTGCTGATTTTTCAATACTGGGGCTTGCGGTCTGGACCGCAGTCAAGTTGCTCAAGCTGAGTGTGTATCTGTTGGTAGGAGCGCTACTTGTTCAAGCACTTTTGTCTTGGTTCAACCCGCATACGCCGGTGGCTGGGATGCTGACAGCAGCAACACGACTCTTTCTCATGCCACTCCGGCGACGCTTACCACCCACAGGTGGCCTTGATTTATCTGCGTTGCTTCTATTCGTAATATGTCAGCTGATATTAATCGTGCCGCTGGCTTGGTTGGAAACCGTGGCCGAGCGGCTACTTTGAACCCAGAAGGATTGAAGATTAATGCTGATGATCGTGATGTTGTTCCCCTGCTTGGGCAGCGGCAGCAGGTGCATTGCCTAATTTGGATACATCTGTTTCGCCGTTGATGTTAACAACATTCAGCTTACCCGCGCCTTGCTTCATGTCGTCAGAAAAATCATATACCGCACCCACAATTAGCAATTCACCCGACTTGACTTTACTGTCCCATTCTTTAAGCGCAGCGGCAACTTGGTTATGGACGTTGGTTTTTACCCCATCAATATTTGCGCTACCTTTGGTGATATTAATCGTATCCAATTCTTTTTTGATCGGGGCTTCCAGTGAGGAATAGTCTCCTCCAGCGGCTTTAATTGCGCCACAGGATGAGTGGCCGATAAACAATAGCAACGAAGATCCCAGATGATTGATGCCGTATTGCACTGATCCTTTGGTGCTGGCCAGTTGATTGCCAATGTTGCGTATCATAAACACGTCCCCTTCCGGGGTGTCGTCCAACATGCCGGTATGAACGCGGGAATCAGAACAAGAAACCACGGTTGCACGCGGTTGTTGACCCTTGGCTTTATGGGCGAAGAATTCTGGGTTGTGGGCTTTAATATAGGCCGCATTTTGTGTTTGCATTTCCTTGATAAAATTACGCGCAATCGCTGCATCAGCATGTAATTTTTCACTGGCAAAAGTGGGTGCAGCAAAGACCAAGGTGGTTATCAGAGCGGCTAGTTTAATTTTCATGTTTTTTCCAAAGCTATAGTTAGGGATGAGCAGCGAAATAAAAGGTAGCAGTATATCAAAGTATAAGTTACATCAAAATAACATCGTATTGCTCCTGGCTATAAAGCGTCTCAACCTGTAGCGACACCGGTTTACCGATAAAATCGGAAAGATGAGCCAGGCTTTGTGATTCTTCGTCCAGAAATAAATCAACCACTTGTTGCGATGCCAGAATGCGGAATTCACGCGCGTTGAACTGGCGCGCTTCGCGCACAATTTCGCGCAGAATTTCATAGCAGATAGTTTGCGCCGTCTTAACTTCACCGCGCCCATGACAAGTGGGGCAGGCTTCGCATAACACATGCGCTAAGCTCTCCCGTGTGCGTTTGCGAGTCATTTCCACTAAACCCAAGGCAGTAAAGCCATTCACGGTAATACGGGTGCGGTCGCGTGACAGCGCTTTTTTTAATTCTTCCAGCACAGCATCGCGATGCTCTTGCGAGGCCATATCAATAAAGTCACAGATGATAATGCCGCCCAAATTTCTCAGGCGTAGCTGGCGCGCGGCTATTTGTGCCGCCTCCAGATTGGTTTTGAAGATGGTGTCGTCAAAGTTTCGCCCGCCGACGAAACCGCCGGTATTGACATCAATGGTGGTGAGCGCTTCGGTCTGATCTATGATGAGATAGCCGCCGGACTTGAGGTTTACCCGCCGCGAAAGCGCGCGCTCAATTTCCTCTTCTACACCGTATAGATCAAATAGCGGACGATCACCGGGATAATGTCCCAGCTTGCTTGCTGCGTCGGAAATGTAGTCTTGTGCAAACGCGACCATGCGCTGGTAAGTCTCGCGTGAATCAACCAGTATGCGTGTGGTGAGTTCATTCACGAAATCGCGCAGTACACGCAGGCTGATGTCGAGCTCCTGATACAGCAAGGCAGGAGCGTGTGAGGATAGTGAGCGCTCCTGTAGTTTTTTCCAAAGTTTATCGAGGTAGGCAATGTCGGCCAGTAGCTCTGCTTCCGTTGCAGTTTCTGCCATGGTGCGGATGATGTAGCCGCCGCTGTGATCGGCGGGTAGCAACTGTTGCAGCTTGGTACGCAGCAGTTCGCGTTCTGTTTCATCTTCGATGCGTTGCGAAACACCGATGTGTGACTCCTGCGGCAAATAGACCAACAATCGTCCGGCGACACTCAATTGCGTGGAAAGCCGTGCGCCCTTGCTGCCTATGGGTTCTTTGATGACTTGAACTAGTAACGACTGACCTTCAACCAGCATTTTTTCGATCGGCTGAGCGGTCTCCAAATTGTTGCGGTTTTCCCAGATGTCGGCCACATGCAGAAAGGCGGAGCGCTCCAGACCAATGTCTATGAAAGCAGACTGCATGCCGGGCAGCACACGTATGACACGCCCGACATAGACGTTGCTCACGATGCCGAGATTGCTACCCCGCTCGATGTGCAGCGCTTGCACCACGCCCTGATGCATCACCGCGACGCGGGTTTCTTGCGGGGTGACATTGATGAGAATCTCGTCATTCATAATATGGGGCACCCGAATGCTTGTAATAATTCTGCGGTCTCAAATAAGGGCAAGCCCATCACGCTGGAATAGCTGCCCTCCAAATGTTGGATGAAGGCTGCAGCGTGACCCTGAATGGCGTAGGCTCCGGCCTTATCCATATATTCATTGGTGAACAGATAATGCTGGATGCGCTCTTCGCTCAACGGGGAAAAAGTCACTTTATTGACTGACAAGCGCATTTCAATGCGCTCTTTAAAAGTAATTGCAACAGCGCTTAACACCTGGTGCTGGCGACCAGATAGCAAGCGTAAGGTGGCGGCAGCTTGGTCGCGGTCTAGCGGCTTACCGATTATTTTGCCATCTAAAGTGACACTAGTATCGGCAACCAATATTGGAAATTCGGGCAGATTGCGTAATTGCAATGTCCCCCATGCAGACTTGGCTTTCTCTTGGCAGATGCGCTGTACATAGATTTCGGGCAATTCATTCTGAAGCGGAGTTTCGTCCCTATCCAAGGTGCGATTCGGGTCAACACGCGGCAACAGCATTTGATAACTGACCCCGATCTGCTTGAGTAGCTCGCGGCGACGCGGGCTTTGTGAGGCGAGATAAATGCGCGGTTGGATAATCATAACTTGGCCTTTAAAAATTCATAGTTCGCCCAAATGCAAGGCGCACAGCAGTAGGGATACAACAAAGTTGCTGTGCAGGCTTACATGCGAAGCATGTTATGCCGGAACTAAAATATGGATTTTTATTCACGGTGGTAGGGGTGATTGTGCAACAAGCTATGGACTCTATACAACTGTTCCGCCAACAATACCCGCACCATGCCGTGCGGCAGCGTCATGGCCGACAGCGCCAGCAATTGCTGCGCGCTGCTTTTTACTGACTCATGCAAGCCATCCGCACCGCCGATGATAAAAGCCACATCCCCCCCATTCGTCATCCAGGTTTTTATTTGCTGCGCCATCTGCTTGGTGGTAAGCGGTGCGCCATACTCATCCAGTGCGATACGCAAAACTCCTGTGGGGAGTGCAGCCAGGATGCGCTGCGCTTCTGCTTCCATCATTTGCGCCACACTTTTGCCAGTGGTGCGTGGCTCTGGTTTAATCTCCAGCAAGTCAATTCTAGCTTCGCGCGGCATACGCTTGGCATATTCCTGAAAGCCAGTCGTGATCCAGTCCGGCATTTTGTGTCCGACTGCCACGACTAAAAACCTCATAATGTAGTGCGAGGCTTGGGGGCGCTAGGCTTGTAGTTCTTATCCCACAATTCTTCTAGTTGGTAATAGGCGCGCACCGCAGGCTGCATGATATGCACCACCACTTCGTCCAGATCAACCAGCACCCATTCGCCGCTCTCCTCGCCTTCTGTGCTGAGCACCTCGGCTCCGCGCAGCTTGAGCTGTTTAGCCACATGGTCGGCCAGCGCACGGGTTTGACGCGGAGAATTGGCGCTGGCAACGATCATGCGCTCAAACAGCGAACTTAATTTGCTGGTGTCTATGACCGTGATTTGGCTGGCCTTAATATCTTCTAGTGCGGTGATGACGGCCTGGGTTTTTTCTTCAGTGCTTAGCATGTTTTATGTACGGGTTATGTAATTGAATATAGTTGGCCACCGTGTCCGGTAGCAAATAGTGTATGTTTTTTTTCTCAGCGCAGCGCTTGCGTATATCCGTGGCAGAAATTTCCAGCAACGGCATATCCAGCACCACCACCGCACCAGCATGGGATTCCTGCAAAACGCGCGGTGCGGGTGCCAGACGCGAGGTGTATTGTTGCCGCAAGGCAGAGTCGGCTGTGGCAATGGCATTACCCAGCGGCAAGCCGGGGCGCTGCACTACCACGATGTGCGCCAGCTCAAACAGTGCATTCCATTCATGCCAAGTCGGCAACGACAAAAAAGCATCGCCGCCCATCAGCAAACATAGTGGTTGTTGAGAACCGAGTTCGGCACGCAATGAGCGTAGTGTATCAACCGTGTAACAAGGGTCGCTACGATGAATTTCGCGCTCATCCAGTGTGAACGAAGCATTGCCCTGCAATGCTACACGCACCATGTTCAGACGATGTGGCGCACTGGCGTGAGGGGTGTCACGATGCGGCGGCGTACCGCTGGGAACAAAGCGCACCTCGGCCAGATCACATTGCTCCAGTGCTTCCTGCGCGAGGCGCAAATGCCCGTTGTGGATGGGGTCGAAAGTGCCGCCGAGTATGCCGATGGGTTTGCTATGCACTGATTACAATACCAGATTGTTTGGGTTTGCCAGTACTTGCGCCAAGTAAGTAGTAAACCGCGCAGCAGCAGCGCCATCAATCACGCGGTGATCGTAGGACAACGACAGCGGCAATATCAGGCGCGGCACAAGTTTTCCCTCTTGATACACTGGTTTTTGACTGGAGCGCGATACGCCCAGTATCGCCACTTCCGGCGCGTTGATGATAGGCGTGAAGGCCGTGCCGCCGACGCCGCCCAGACTGGAAATGGAAAAACAACCGCCCTGCATTTCGGTGGCAGGCAATTTTTTCTCACGCGCCTTGGCGCTGGCCACGCCCAATTCCTTGGCCAGTTGCATCAGGCTTTTTTTATCCACGTCACGCAGCACCGGCACCATCAGTCCATCCGGCGTATCCACCGCCACGCCGATGTGAAAATATTTTTTCAACACCAGATTTTCGCCACTGCCATCGAGCGAAGCGTTGAAGTCTGGATATTGCTGCAAGGCCGCAGCCACCGCCTTGAG
>JANONO010000075.1:0-1867 GCA_031420875.1 Gallionellaceae bacterium
TCTGGCGCCAACCATTTTGGATCCATGCAAGCGTTATTTGAGGCGGACAGCGGACTGGAATTCGAGCAAAGACGCTGGGCACAAAATCAGAATTGGTATCGCAGCGCAACCGATCCCAGCTCAAGCACAGCAGCCGCCCAAACACTGGGTGCGGGTAGCTTCACTGTGAGCTCCAACCTGCCTGCCACTATGCTGCGCAACGGGCTAGCTGCTTCGGCCGCTACGATAAATGTCTATACCACCAATCGTTTCCCCGCAGCAGGCATCTTGCAAATCGACGAGGATTTAACCGCAGGCGCTGAATTTGTGCGCTATACCGGCATTGTCGGCAACACCTTTACCGGTGTAACGCCGGCCGCTACAGTGGGCACCGTGATCAGCGTGGCGGGCGCGCATCAACGGAGTGACACGCTTTATCCGGTCACCACATTGGTGGATGCGCTGGCAGCCAGTTGTACTGCGCCTGCCACTTTCCGGATTGCCGCCCATTCCAAATTTTTAACAGCGGGCACGCTGGACATCGAAGGCGAAGAAATCAACTATACCGGATCGACTGTGTCAGGGGGAAATATGACGCTCACCGGCGTGACGCGCTGCCGCGATGGAGGCGCGCCGGTTGCCCATATCGTGGGCCAACCCGTTACCCCGGTACTGACTAACGGCATTTCCGCCCGCTTTCAAGTTGAAATGGTGTCTACTGGCACCCTCGGCAACAACATCCGCTTTGGCAGAAAAACCATTCAACGCTAAGCAGGAGGATATTATGAATTTACGATCATTTATTTTGGCTGTGCTGATCCTCACTTTCAGTCTGTTGCACAATGTTGCACATGCGGCCAGAAATTTCACTTATGCGCAATCTCCCGCTACTGCCGCCGCAATATTTAACATGGGCAGTGTTCAAACATTAAGCTATCAGATAACCAATACCAACACTGGCGGCAATGTGGGAGAACGTATCTATGAAATGCGCTTTGTTCTCCCCGGCACCGGCACCGTTTTTTCTTCCAGCACCAGTGCACCCACCGGGTGGACACGCACTGCTTTCAGCACAGTCTCGGTTACTTTTCAGGCAACCTCATGGGCCAACACTATTGCCGTCGGGGGTGCGCCGGTATCCTTCCCACTGAATTTCCTAATGCGTTCTGCTTCCGCCGATTTGAGCGACAGCTTGAAGTCGATACGCGCCAGCTACACCTTAAGCACTACCGGGAATTTTAATCGTACCGGACGTACCACCATTAATACATCAAATTTATGGACGCTGAAATCGTTGGCAATTACTTCATTTCAAATTACCGACACCTTGGGTACGCCCATCACGGCTATTGCAGCGGGGAGTAGCTTCAGGCTGGTCATGACGATAAAAAATAATACTACGGCTTCTGTTAGCAACATTGTGTCCAATCCCGCCCCGCCTACCGCCTTTTCGGTGGGGGTCACCCAAGTGTTAACCAGTACAGTCGGCAGTCCGCTGACCTTGGCTGCCGGGGCGTCGGGCACCATCACCTTTACCTACAGCACTGTCGCCACCGACAGCGGCACCATTTATTTCACTGCGACCGCAAGTAGTGGTGCCAACATCACCTCTGCGCTGGCAACATCCAACACCTTGGCTGTTGGTCGATTCGTTGCGAGCCTTAAACCCGCTGCACCCATCTGTCTTTACGCCGGCGCAAATTTAACGGTGACCATGGATTTGACCAATGGATATCCCTATAACATTACCAATGTGACAACCAATTTGACTCCCGTAGCGGGCGCGCCAGTTACTTACATCTCGGGACCCACTCCTGCCACCATTGCGTCGATTACAACCACGCCCCCTGCTGCTGTCACCAATGTGGTTGGGGTTTACCAGGTTAAC
>JANONO010000076.1:0-9854 GCA_031420875.1 Gallionellaceae bacterium
TCAGGTTCAACACAGTGTGATTCACCGTCGTCAGACGGCTCCCATCATATATTGATAGAGATTGATTCCGGTGGTGTCATTTCTGAGTACAATGAAGCGAATAATTTTCGGATCGCTGGCCTTGTGAACATACGAAGCTCGGGTTTCATCTGTTTGGCCCTTGGTTGCCTGCTATAGCCATCCCCATAATTGATGATGCAACAATGCACGGGGCAGATGAAAATCTGCCCCGTTTTTTTATTCATAACAACATAAAGGGCATCTTTAAAAATTTGCCATTCTCGAAAAGGCGGAAATCCAGCTTGTTGATTTGACTGGGCTCCCGCCTTCGCAGGAACAACAAAATATGAATTTCTAGAGGTGTCATCTAAGCAGTCAACACATGGCTCGATCATTCCAACGCATGCCGGAATGGCGCTATAGTGGCTCACCACTATTCACTCACGCGAAATATTTTAAAAATCACGTCCAAGGAAAATCCACGCGATTGCATGAATCGCATCTGTTTGGCTTTGTCTTTCTCGTCCTGCGGCGCGATACCGAATTTCTTTTGCCACACTACCCTTGCCGCTTCCAGTTCGCTCTCTTTCAATTCCGGCATTGCAGCGCCAATCAATTCTGCCGCGATGCCTCTTTGCCGCAATTCATGCGCGATACGTTGTGTGCCGAAACGACTGCGCTTGGCGTGCACCAATTGCGTGGCCGCACGTTCATCGGACTGCCAGCCGCGCTTGACCAGCTCATCCAGCACCGCATCTACATTGTCGTCCGGCGTGGCGTAGGTCAGCAGCCGGCCGTGCAGTTCGACGCGGCTATATTCACGCCGCGCCAGATACCGCATGGCGCGGACACGCAGGCTGGTCTCAGGTTTCTTTGACAAGGACTTTAGATGAAGGGCTCTTGGCAGCAGCCTTGGGGGGTTCTGTTTCAACATCGGTATTGATTAACGCAACACCAACCGCTTCGCGTATTTTGTTTTCTATCTCGATGGAAACTTCGGGATGTTCTTTCAGATATTCGCGCGCGTTGTCTTTGCCCTGACCGATTTTTTCGCCTTTGTAGGCGTACCAGGCACCGGCTTTTTCCACGAATTTGTGCAGCACACCGAGGTCTATCACTTCGCCTTCACGCGACGTGCCCTCGCCGTACAGGATATCGAATTCGGCCTGTTTGAACGGTGGTGCAACTTTATTTTTTACGACCTTAACGCGGGTTTCGGAGCCGATGACTTCATCGCCCTTTTTGATCGAGCCGGTGCGGCGTATGTCCAGTCGAACCGAGGCGTAAAATTTAAGCGCGTTGCCACCGGTGGTGGTTTCCGGGCTACCGAACATGACGCCGATTTTCATGCGGATTTGGTTGATGAAAATAACAGTGGTGTTGGAGCGGTTGATGTTGGCGGTGAGTTTGCGCAAGGCTTGCGACATCAGTCTGGCATGCAGCCCCATTTGCGCGTCGCCCATTTCACCTTCGATTTCTGCCTTCGGTGTCAGCGCGGCAACCGAGTCTATGATGACGATATCCACGGCGGCAGAGCGCACCAGCATGTCCACAATTTCCAGCGCCTGTTCGCCATTGTCTGGCTGCGAAATAAGCAGGTCTTCGACCTTCACGCCCAGCTTCTGCGCGTATTGTGGATCGAGCGCGTGTTCGGCATCAATAAAGGCCGCCGTGCCGCCCAGCTTTTGCATTTCGGCAATCACTTGTAGCGTGAGTGTGGTCTTGCCGGAGGATTCCGGGCCGTAGATTTCAATCACGCGACCACGCGGCAGACCGCCTACGCCGAGTGCGATGTCCAGCCCCAACGAACCGGTGGATACCACCTGAATATCGCGCACGATGTCATGCTCGCCCAAACGCATGATCGAGCCTTTGCCGAATTGCTTTTCAATCTGGCTTAACGCCGCTGCGAGTGCCTTGCTCTTGTTGTCATCCATGTTGCTCTCCCTGTGTGTGTTAAACTAATGATGGCTGATTATGGCACATCAATTTACGGTTGTATAGAACGATCGTTCTTTGACGGTTTCAGGCTAATTCAGACCTTAGGCTTAATAATTCCAGTACGCCTTGCAAGGCGATGCGTACAGCGTGTGAGCGGATTTCAGCACGGCTGCCAGAAAGCTGGCGCAATTGCGCCACACACTGCCCTCCTTTGATGCCCCAGGCGAACCACACCGTGCCGACCGGCTTTTCTACCGAGCCACCATCCGGCCCGGCCACGCCGCTCACCGCCAAGGCCATTTGCGCTTGACTGTGCTGCAACGCACCGGCCACCATCTCGCGCACGACTGCTTCGCTAACTGCGCCATGACGCGCCAGCGTTTCTTGCGCTACACCCAGCATGTCCCGCTTGGCCTCGTTGGAATAGGTAACAAATCCGCACTCGAACCAAGCTGAGCTACCGCCTATATCCGTCAGCGCGCTTGCCACCCCGCCTCCGGTGCACGATTCCGCCGTGGTCAGCATCAGGCCGTGCGCCTTGAGCGCGGTGCCGACTTGTGTTGCCAGTGTGTCCATCCAGAATACCTCTAAAAATTCAAAACCCGTCATTCCCGCGAAGGCGGGAATCCAGCGATTCTCTCTAAATTCATTTTGAACTTACCCCAGCAATACTGATAGCTCTTTCGTTGAACTGGATTCCCGCCTGCGCGGAAAATGACAAATTATTAGTGATGCCCTACAACAGCACCCGATCCAATCCACGCGCCAAATCATTCTGAATATCTTCCACCGCCTCCAGCCCGACCGCGATGCGTATCAAGCCCTCGGTAATGCCCGCCGCCGCGCGCGCTTCCGGCGTAATGCGCGCATGGGTGGTGGTGGCTGGATGGGTGATGGTGGTTTTGGTATCGCCCAGATTAGCGGTAACCGAAATCAACTGCGTGCTGTCTATCACCCGCCACGCGTCATCCCGACCGCCTTTCACCTCGAACGTCACAATGCCGCCTCCCGTCTTCTGCTGCTTCATCGCCAGCGCATGTTGCGGGTGCGACGGCAGGCCGGGGTAATACACGCGCGCCACGTTCTCATGCGTTTCCAGCCATTGCGCCACGGCCAGCGCGTTGGCGCTGTGCGCGTCCATGCGTATCTTGAGCGTCTCCAGTCCTTTCAAAAACACCCAGGCATTGAACGCGCTCATGGTCGGCCCGGCGGTGCGCAGAAATTGATAGACCGGCTCCAGCACTTTACGACTGCCCAGCACTGCACCGCCCAGTGCCCGTCCCTGACCATCTATATATTTGGTGGCGGAATGAATGATGATGTCCGCACCTAATGCCAGCGGCTGTTGCAGGATGGGCGTACAAAAGCAGTTGTCCACCGCCAGCAGCGCACCGCATTTTTTTGCGATGGCAGCGATGGCTGCAATATCGGAAATTTCGGTGAGCGGGTTGGATGGCGTCTCCAGGAAAAATAATTTCGTGTTGGGACGCACCGCCGCTTGCCACTCGGCCACATCGGTAGCGGAAACATAAGTTGTCGCCACGCCAAATTTTCCGATGATATTGTTGAACAGATTAATTGTTGCGCCAAAGACGCTGCGCGAAGCAACGATGTGGTCGCCGCTTTTCAGCAAGCCCATGGCACACGCCAAAATCGCTGACATGCCGGAGGCCGTTGCCACGCACTGTTCCGCGCCTTCCAGCGCAGCCAGACGCTCCTCGAACATGGTCACGGTGGGATTGGTAAAGCGCGAATAAATATTACCCGGCTCCTGGCCGATAAAGCGCGCGGCAGCTTGGGCTGCACTGTCGAACACATAGCTCGATGTGAGGAACATCGCCTCACTGTGTTCATTGAATTGGCTGCGCGCCGTGCCCGCATGCACGGCCAGCGTTTCTGGTTGAAATTTCTCTGACTGATAGGATTCTGTAGACATATACCCTCCGAAATAAAAAACCCGGCAAGCTTGCGCTAAACCGGGTTTCCCACGCTTTAGCTGAATTTATAACGCGCCCGCAAGCTGCTTTTCAAATCGGCGCAGGTAGAAGTTACCACCAATCTTTCTAAATTGTCAACGCTACCTGATTTCATATAGAAATAATTTCAGGTTATCAATGCACGGGCAAGGCACGATGAAAATATTAGAATCGGCTAATCTGAGGATTGCCCTATCACTTAAACTTCAAGTTCAGTGCACCGCATCTGGCTAAGATTTTTAGTGGCTTCCTTCAATCAATTTTGCCATCCTTGCCGAAGTTCGGCGAACGAGGACCGTATAACACTCCGTTATATAGCCCTGCAGACAACAAGCGCGTTGTTGAATTTTTTGCAATCTGATGGCTTTGATCCAAGGTGCTCGCTATCACTTGATTTACTATGGCAGTAATCAGCAATCCGGCCAATCCTCCATGCTGCTGACTTTGCTGCTCTTCGCTGGAAGCGGAAGCGACGCCCGTCCACAGCAGCTTGCCAGTTTTTAAGTCCACCAACTTCGCTTCGGCAGTAACTAAAGTTTCACTGTTGATGACCCGGTACACCGTCCCATATTTGGTGATAGTGATATAGAGAGCGGCATCCGCACCAAATATTTTTTGCAGTTTGTCCGCCGATGTTGCGTGCATATCAGCCGGCTGCGTCATCCCGTTTTCCTTAAAGGCTTCAGCCACCAATGTTACGGGCATTACATAGTAGCCAGCCTCTGCCAGCGGACGAGTGGCATGTGACAATACACTATAAGATGCCTGCACTTCAGGTGTGTTGTTCAATGGGGGCAACACCAATATTGAGCGTGGGTAATTTTCCTTATACGCGGTGTAATCGAAAGGTGGTTTGGTGGCGCATCCGGTCATTATTAGAAAAACAAAAGCCGCAGCCAGTACCTTAGTATATTTTTCCCAACTCATAGGCTTCCCCTTATTTTTTGAAATTTCGCAACAGAAAATCCATGAATGTTTCAGATTCAGGATACTGTTTCTTTTCGGCCTGCATTTGCAGGGAAAACTGATCCAAGTTGCCCTGCTGCCCATAAAGCAAGCCGAGGTGTGCGTAGTAACCCGGCGGCACGATTCCGCCGCTCGCCTGAATCTTTTGCAAGTCTTCTTCCATGAGTTGCGTTTGCGCTTGAGGACTCAGCTTGTCACTGCGAAAATAAGCATCTACGTTGTTTTCGTAACCCTGCCATTGATAGAGAGAAGCTGGTTGAGTAGCACAGCCCTGCAACGCTAAACAAACCAGCAAAATTGTTGCCAAGCTTAATCGAATAGTTGTCATATATTTTCTCCCAAGGTGGGTGATTAAGGTGCTGGACGCCAGGCACCACTGTCGATACCAGCCACAAGATTGTTCACGGCATCACGAATTGCTAGATCAAGCACCTTGCCATTGAGCGTTGAATCGTAACCAGCCGTTCCGCCAAAACCAATGACTTCGCGTTCAGACAGACTGAATTCGCCAGCACCTTGCGACGAAAATACCACTTCGGATGTCAGCGTATCCACGATGTTCAAATTAACCTTGGCATAAGCAACTTGTGTTTTGCCACGACCCAAAATGCCAAATAGTTGCCTATCACCAACGTCTTTGCGCCCAAACTCTGTCACGTCACCAGTGACGACAAACTCTGCACCCTTGAGTGTTTGTGTCTTTTTCTGAAGCGCAGCCTCTTCTTTGATTTCAGCCATGTTGGTGCGATCCAACACACTAAAGCGTCGGCTTTGTTGTAAATGGGTAACCAAAATAGTTTGCGCTTGACTACCCAAACGATCCACATTGTCAGAAAAAACGCCGCGCATAAAAGACGAACGATTGTCAAATTTTCCTACTGAAATCGGGGTGCGTTTACCGTTGTATGACTGACCAGCAGACTCCACTTTCTGAATCGCAATTATTCTGGATTCTTCTTGGTGAGCACAGCCAACAAGTGATAAAAACGCTACCAAAAAATATGGCAAATAGATGTACTTTTTCATATCAAACAACCTCCCTTTATGTCCATCTATTCGTTCGAATAAACGATTCGTTACAATGCCAGAAAGCACAAAATTTATGCTGCCAACGGTTCTTATTCGTTAGCCAAGTCAAGATCAAGCTGACCATCATCTTCGCTACTGTTGGCCTTGCCGTTTTCGCGCGCCGCCTCTATCGTATCCAGATACTCCGCTGTGATGTCGCCGGTGATGTAGTTGCCATCAAAGCATGATGCATCAAAGTACTGCACTGCTGCGTCAACTTTATGAATGGCTGCTTTAAGGTCAGTCAGATCTTGATAAATCAGCTTGTCTGCGCCGATCTCGCGGCAGATTTCATCATCACTGTGTCCAGTAGCAATCAGCTCGCGACGGGAGGGCATGTCTATGCCATACACATTGGGGAAGCGAACTGGTGGCGCGGCGGAAGCGAAATACACTTTACGCGCACCCGCCTCACGCGCCATCTGCACAATCTCGCGGCTGGTGGTGCCGCGCACGATGGAGTCGTCCACTAGCAGCACATTCTTGTCTTTAAATTCCACATTAATCGCGTTCAGTTTCTGGCGCACCGATTTTTTGCGCATGGCCTGCCCCGGCATGATGAAGGTGCGGCCGATGTAACGGTTCTTGACGAAGCCTTCGCGGAACGGCAAGCCCAAGTGATTAGCTAATTGCAAAGCGCTGGGGCGGCTGGAATCGGGTATGGGGATGACCACATCAATATCATGCTGCGGCCATTCGCGCAAAATTTTATCGGCCAGGCTCTCGCCCATATTCAGGCGCGCTTCATAGACTGAAATACCGTCCATAACTGAATCCGGCCGCGCCAGATAAACGTATTCGAATATACAAGGATTGAGCACGGGATTTTCCGCACACTGACGGCTGTGGAAGTTGCCGTCGAGGTCTATGAAGATCGCTTCGCCCGGCGCAACATCACGCAAATATTTAAAGCCTAGCGTATCCAGCGCCACGCTTTCTGAAGCAATCAGATATTCCGTGCCCTGTGCAGTTATGTGGCTGCCCACTACCAGCGGGCGGATGCCATGTGCATCACGAAAGGCCAACAAGCCATAGCCAGCTATCATCGCCACCACTGCATACGCGCCACGGCATCGCTTATGCACACCGGACACCGCGTCAAAAATACTCTTGGTGTCGAGGCGATAACGCATGGTGGAGTTGGTCTGCAACTCATGCGCCAACACATTAAGCAACACTTCTGAATCAGAGCTGGTGTTCACATGCCGCCGATCTTCCAGAAACAATTCCTGCTGCAACTGCTCGGTATTGGTCAGGTTACCGTTGTGACCGAGCACAATGCCGAATGGCGAATTGACGTAAAACGGCTGCGCCTGATTGTGGTCTATGGAGGAACCGGCAGTGGGGTAGCGCACATGGGCGATGCCGGCATTGCCGCGCAGTGCGCGCATGTTGCGCGTACGAAATACGTCACGCACTAGGCCATTACCCTTATGCAAATGAAATGTGCTACCGTCTAGGGTAGCGATGCCTGCGGCATCCTGCCCGCGATGCTGTAATACCAGCAGGCCGTCATACAACACTTGATTGGCCGGCGTTTGCGCAACTAGTCCTAGAATGCCACACATAATTTAATCCTAATATTCAATTTTGTAACCCACTGCTTACACGCTGCGCCACGCTATGCGGCAATAACGCCAACCCAGCTACAGCCAGATTTTGCGCTGGTTTGCTGAGCATGGCATCGCGCCAGATCGGTTGTTGCGGCAAACTGGTCAGTCCTGCCAACAATATCAACGCTAGCACGATCAACATGCCGCGTAGCATACCGAACAGCGTGCCTAGCGACTTGTCCAGCCTGAGCAAACCAATAAATTTAATAAATTTAGATAACAAACCAGCTACTATTCCAGCCACAATCAAAGTAATAACAAACAAGACGACGAAAGCTGCCACCACTTTCCCTGCTTGCAATATGTCAGGCATATAGGGCGCAAGGCTAGCGGCAAACAGTCGCGCCGCCATGCCGGCTGCTATCCAACCCAGCAACGACAAGACTTCATACACCACCCCGCGCCACCACCCCAGCAATGCTGACAAAATAACAATAGTGATGACTGTATAATCAAATCCGGTCATTATGGTGACGGGCTGATGACTGGCTTCAAGTCTTGCTTTTCCAGCTTTTGGATGACCTTATCCGCCGCTTCGCGTGTGGCGTATGGGCCAGCACGCACACGGGTTTTATCGTCCACTTTTTCGGTGTAAGCCTTGATCCCCTGCTTGCTTAATTTTTTCTGCAACTGATGCGCAGACTCAGCGTTAGCAAACGCGCCTATCTGTACGACGATAGAACCAGCTTGTTTCTCAGTAGCATTAACGGGTGGCGACACTGTAGCAACAGGGCTAGTCACAGGTGCTATAGGTGCGGCCACAACCTCATCGGATGGTGTAACAGGAGTATCCACTGCGGCAGTCGGTGGGGGTAATTGGGGTACTAGTGCTTCTACTTTATCTTTGTCGGGTATTTGCAACTCGATATTCTGCGCCACGGGTTTGGGCGCACTATCAAGCAACATGGGTAGTATCACCACTAGGGCTGTCACGAGTGCCACCGCACCCACCAGACGCCTTCTGGCTTGCCGCTTCAAATTATTTTCATCATCCATAAACTGCTTTGCCATATTTAAATTTCTCCGCGGCCATCTTTAAATTCCTCCACAAAAGTCAGGCAGTACGTAGACCGCGCTCGCGCATCACTTCCGCTACGGTGTAGAACGAACCAAAGGCCGCGATTCTATCATTTTCGGCAGCTTCATTACAGGCATGGCGCAGGGCATCGCTCACCGTGGCAAAGGTCTGTACCGTGCCTGCCACACCCTCCTCATCCAACACCTGCGCCAGTTCCAAAGCCGTTGCCCCGCGCGGCGCGGCAATTCCCGCCACCAACCAAACATCAATTTGATTCTTAAGTACGCGCACCACGCCCGCCATATCTTTATCCTTAAGCATGGCAAACAGCGCAAAAGTTTTACCAGCAGACGGCATATCAGCCAGATTCTGCGCCAATGAAATCGCCGCATGAGGGTTGTGAGCTACATCCAGAATCAGTTGCGGCTTGCCCGGTATCACCTGAAAACGACCAGGCAAAGCCACCTCACCCAGACCGCGCCGCACCGCCGACATATCTACCGGCAATTTTTCCCGCAACACGTCTAACGCGGCCAGCGCGGCACTGGCATTACGCAACTGAAATGCACCGCGCAAAGCGGGGTAAGGCAAGGCACTGCGCGTACCCAACTTGCTGCGGTAATTCCACTGGTGTGCACCCGCAGTAAAACTGTATTGCTCACCGAGTTGCCATAACTGAGCACTCATACGTTGCGCCTAGCTGGCTATCGCACCGGGCATATCCAAATCACCAAACACCGCCACCCTGCCCCCGCGAAAAATCCCCGCTTTCTCATAAGCAATTTTTTCGCGTGTGTCGCCCAGATATTCCATATGATCCATGTCCACGCTGACTACCACCGAACAATCAGCATCAAACACATTCACCGCATCCAGCCTGCCGCCCAACCCCACCTCCAAAATCGCCACCTCAATTTTTTGCTCGATGAAGCACTGCATCGCCGCCAACGTGCCAAACTCGAAATAGGTCAGGGGAACATCACCACGCACCTGCTCAATCTTTTCAAACGCGGCACACAACGCCGCATCACTCACCTGCCGTTTGGCTATGCGCACCCGCGCGTTATAATCCAGCAAGTGCGGCGAAGTGTAACAACCCACACGATAACCCGCCGCAAGCAACATGCTTTCCAGCATGGCGCACACCGATCCCTTGCCGTTGGTACCGCCGACCACGATGATGGGAAAATCAGAATGGAGATTAAGCCGCTGCTTAACCTGCGCCACGCGCTCCAAACCAAGCGCGATGGTTTTGGGGTGCAGGGTTTCGAG
>JANONO010000077.1:0-15185 GCA_031420875.1 Gallionellaceae bacterium
ACACGATGAACTGCCGCTCTTGATGTCACCGTCAAACACCGTGAATGCCACCTTGGCGGCATTAATATCGGCGATGAGCGGCGCGATTTTAGGTGTTTGGGTATCCGCTTCGCCCGGCTTCATGTAGGGCATGTCTCCCCATAATGCAAAGGTGAATTTGTTACGATTGGAATATTCCCCAGCATCGCTACCGGCAAATGCCAGCCTTGCCGACAGTGTGCCGACTAAACCCAGCATAACTGCTGCGATGATCCAGTAAGTGATCCAGAATGTGTTGTCATTATCATGTTTGTTTTTCATGGCTGCCTCTTGTAGTTAATCCGAAATGGAGATTCCATAATGAATACCGTGTGTGGAAAGTTGATGACGCCATTATTAAATTTTCGTGGCGTAAAAAATCCGGGCGAATTTTACGATTCGCCCGGACAGTTACAAATGCTGCTTATTCGCTTGCGTCGTCGCACTAATCTTTTAACCCAGATTTATCGGGCACTGCCAGCAGCAGCAATTGCCCGTCCTCGACCAACTCCCCGGAAATGCCATAGTGCGCTTGCACATTCGCCAGATAGTAACGGTAACCACCTTGATGCCACTTTGTCCCTTGTAAAAGATCGCTAATTTCAATGATGCCAGAGCTTTCTTCGTCGTTGTTGTACGGCGCAGTGGCCGCTACGCCAATTTCGCCGAAGCGCGCGGGATCATGCTGGGCGACCAGCGTCAATATGCCGGTCTTGGTCTCCAACTCCCATATCTTGCCGTTATGAAACTGGCCGCCCACATCTTCCTGCATTAACACATTGCCTGTTTTGTTGACGGTGATGTTATCCATCATTTGGGTAAGGCCAGTGCCATCCAGTACCGTCTCAATCGTCCCACCCAACTCAGCCTGCTCAATGTCAGCAAAGGTCAGGCGGTACAAGCGGCTGCGACCTTCCTGTGCGCCTACCCCATCCTTGGTCTGGTCGTAACGGTCCGTGGTGACGAAGTAAAATACATTCGGGTTCTTGCTATCCCACGCGCCATCTTCAGGGCGCAAGAAAGAAGTCACCCCAGCCGTTTCGCTGGCTGCATCCAGTGCCGCACCGCTCAAGCTGCTGACATCGCCCTGATCTACCAGTGAAAATGTAGTGGTCGCAATTACACTGCTGCGCGATTCATCAAGCACCCCATAGACCTTGATGCCATATAGCTTGCCATGGCGCAACCCAGCTTGCTCCACCGGATTGCCGCTGGCCTGCTTCATGCCGATGTAAACATAGACCTGACCATTCTGTCCGTCATCGGTACCCATCACCACCGTCTTGTCCTGGCTGTGCGGATTAGCCACTGCGTTTTCCCAGGAGAACTTTCCCAGTGCGGGTAATTCGTAGCTGCTACCGGCATTCGGCCCGGTAGCAATATGCGCCAGTGCCCGCCCTTCCGTTCCACTCTCTTCGCCACCCATAAAAATACGTTCTTGATAACCGAGCTTGCTGGCCTTATTATAAAACGCGCTGACCTTGGGTAAATCTGCCGAACAGAAGCGCGAGAATGTGGTGTTAGCGGAAGCCACCCACGTTCCAGAAAGCACATCCCACAAATACACCTGCTTCATCAAATCCTCACCGTGCAACACGCGCAAATCATTTTTGTTGATCGTCCACTGCGACACAAAAGCACCCATGCCACCATGCGCCCGAGCCACACCGGCGGTGTTGCGCAATTCGTGGCTCATCAACACCGTGAACGTGCCATTATCATTATCAAAAGCGCCCAGCCCATCGGGTAGCCCTACCATGCGATAAGGTGTGCCGTCTGGCTTGTTATTCACCGTATCCCCTACCGTAATCAATGATGCAACTCTCACCCCTGAAGCCGCTGCCACCAGATAAGGTGTAGCGGAACTGCTAGGGCCAGCTGTTTCAATGGCCACGGCGGAACTCGCCGCGCCTATCAATGCAAGAGACACAAGAGACAGTAGCCCAGCTAATTTTTGCGATCTATACATTTTCATCTCCTTAAGGAATGATCTATGGAATTTTGTATTGCATGTCCGCTATCGAACGAACACGCAAGCATCATAAAAAATACAGGTTACAAATTGATGAATTCTGCACAGCGCATAAAATTTACCAGTAATACGATTGCAACAATGTACGTGTTCAATACGCGCAGTACTTAAACGAAAATAAGGAAAAACGCCATGTCCACTGCAAACCCAGTAGTATCTGACGAAATATTTTATCGCTTACCGCAATTACGCATCACGCTGATTGCTGCCGTGCGCGGTATGCGTGTTGTGAGCCATCTACTCTATGGCTTGTTGCTGGTCAGCCTGTTTCCGCTGTTAAAAAAACCCACCCAACAGCACATCGTTAAATATTGGTCGCGTAAGTTGCTGGATATTTTGCATGTGGGTTTGGAAACGCAGGGTTGCTATCATCCGCCGACTGCACGGGGCAGCTTGCTGGTTGCCAACCATGTTTCATGGCTGGATGCGGTCGCGTTAAACGCCGTGTTGCCGGCTTATTTTGTGGCCAAGTCGGAAGTGAGTGATTGGCCATTGCTGGGTTGGATATTTCGTGGCATCCACACGCTCTTCATCAAGCGCGACCTTAAAATGGATACCCTGCGCGTCAACCAGCAGATTGCCAAATTGTTGGCGCAGGGGGCGCGGGTTGCCCTGTTCCCGCAAGGCACGACTACCGATGGCGCGCAGCTTGGTCATTTTCATTCATCGCTGTTGCAAGGTGCTATTGCAATGGAAGCCGAGATTTGTCCGGTGGCCATCCGCTATCACGATGGTGTGGGTCAAGCCAACCGCGACGCGGCATTTATTGGCGAAATGACTTTTATCCAGTCGCTATGGAAAATTTTATGCAGCCCGGCGCTGCATGTCACGCTGATGTACTTGCCGACGCTTACCAGTGCGGGTAAAAATCGTCGCGCACTAGCCGCCGAGGCGCAAAGCACGATCTATCAGGCGTTGGTGCCCTTTGCCTGCAATCACGCCTACCCTGCACCAAATAACACTGTTATCACCACTTGGTACGATGCCGTCCTGCCGGTTACCCATGCCCATTTCATCAATTCTTAAATTCTTAAATTCCCTGTCATCTTGCAGTAACGAGGCGCGGCTATCTTGTCTCCATATTTTTATATACGGAGAAATTATGCTAAGCCTAAGCACGCAACCCCACCTCTGGATGTCAGCATTCCGCCGCTGATTAAAGGCTGCCTGCGTTTAGGTGCTTACATCAGCGGTGAACCGGCGTGGGATGCAGATTCAGCCTATTGATCGTCCGCAGTAGAATGCTAATGGAAAATCTGAGTTTAATACTGCCGATCTGTTTATTCTGCTGCCCATGTCCCGGCTGAATGTGAAATACGCCTAGCGGTTTATCGGCAAGAAATGACGAGCCAACTTCATCTTGGCCTCAGCTTTCGTACCAAGCCTTGCTACGCATAGTCAGATGTACCACTAGCAACATCACTGGCACTTCAACCAACACGCCTACTACGGTAGCCAGCGCCGCGCCGGATTGAAAACCAAACAAACTGATAGCAGTCGCCACCGCCAGCTCAAAAAAATTGCTCGCGCCGATGAGCGCCGAGGGTGCGGCGACGCAGTGCGCCACACCGAAGCGGCGATTCAACCAGTATGCCAAGCCCGAATTGAACAGCACCTGAATCAGAATCGGCACGGCCAGCATGACGATGACCAGCGGTTGTGCGACGATGGCATTGCCTTGCAGGGCAAACAGTAACACCAGCGTGACCAACAGCGCGGCCATTGAATAGGGGGCAATGTGTTCCATGGCTTGCTTGAAAGTATCTTCGCCTTGCGCCAACAATTGGCGGCGCAACACTTGTGCGATCACCACCGGGATCACGATGTAGAACAGCACCGAGATCAACAACGTATCCCACGGCACGGTGATGCTGGCGATGCCGAGCAGCAAGGCCACCAGCGGCGCGAAGGCAAAAATCATAATGGCATCGTTGAGAGCCACTTGCGACAGCGTGAAATACGGATCGCCTTTGACCAGATTGCTCCACACGAATACCATCGCGGTACACGGTGCGGCGGCCAGTAAAATAAGCCCGGCGATATAGCTGTCAAGTTGATCCTGCGGCAGGTAATCGGCAAACACATGACGAATGAACAGCCAGCCGAGGAAGGCCATGGAAAAAGGCTTTACGCCCCAGTTGATGAACAGCGTGACGAGTATGCCACGGCTATGCTGCTTGACCTGATGCAGCGCACCGAAGTCTATTTTGAGCAGCATCGGAATAATCATCACCCACACCAGCACGCCGACCGGAAGGTTGACTTTAGCGATTTCCAGACTGGCGATGGCCTGAAACACGGACGGGAAAAATTGTCCGAGCAACACACCGATAATAATGCACAGCCCGACCCAGACAGTCAGGTAACGTTCAAAAATATTCATCTGCTTAAACCTGGGTGTTAATCTTGAATGCGACCGATTTCGGCGAGTTTTTCTTTCAGCGCGAGCTTGTCCAGTTTTTCAATCGGTAAGCTCATGAACAACTGAATGCGCCGTGCCAGCTGTTCATAGGCTTTACGAAAAGCCACGCGCTTGGCTTCATCATCGCCTGCCACACTGGCCGGATCGGGAATTCCCCAATGCGCGGTGGCGGGCTTGCCTGGCCAGATCGGACAGGTTTCGCCCGCTGCGTTGTCACACACGGTAAAGATAAAATCAATCTGCGGCGCGCCGGGCGCAGCGAATTCATCCCAGCTTTTGCTGCGCAAACTTTCGATGCTCTGTCCTTGCTGTTGCAACAACTCCAACGCGAACGGATTGACTCGCCCAGCTGGCTTGCTGCCCGCGCTGTGAGCGATGAAATTTCCCTTGCCTAGCGTATTGAACAACACTTCACCCAAAATGCTGCGCGCGGAATTGCC
The DNA here is from genome assembly GCA_031420875.1 of Gallionellaceae bacterium. Classification (GTDB taxonomy): domain Bacteria; phylum Pseudomonadota; class Gammaproteobacteria; order Burkholderiales; family Gallionellaceae; genus Nitrotoga. The sequence goes on from JANONO010000077.1 coordinate 4,913, forward strand.
GGTACATAAAACCAGTACGTTGTATTGTTTTTTTGGCATGTTTTCTAACAAAGTCAACCCCTAAAAAATGAAGAACGTCATTTTACATTTCAATTGTTAAAGAATTATTACTTCATGAATTGCGCGTGATGATTGCGCAGAATTGGGTGGGGATTTTAACAATAGTGAAACATTAAGTATCTATAGTTTCCCCCATGCTAAATTCTCCTGAACATACTGAGCACAACAATGAGTTGCAGGACGAGCAACTCAAGGGGTTACCAAAAAATTTTCTAACCCGTCTTGATTATGATGCATTGGTGAGCAGCATCACCGGCTTGTTAATCATCGTGATTTCGGTGTGGCTGTTGGCGGGCATCGTCAAGTTGATGATGGCCTTGTATCACGGCCTGATCGGTGTCTGGTCACATTCTGCCGAAGAGATGATCGCCAGCACCGTCATTATGCTGGCGCTTTTGGAAATCATACGAACCCTGCAGGCGTATCTTGAACTGCGCCGTGTACGACTCACCTTTATTCTGGATACCGCCTTGGTGGTGTTGATTGGTGAATTGATCGGATTATGGTTTAAGGACTACACTATCAGCAAGGTGTTGTTGAGCTTGACGGTCATATCCACGCTGGTCGTACTGCGCATTATTACTGCAAAATATTCTAAACTGCTATTTTAAGAAGCCCTGTAATAATTCAGTAATAAAAATGCCCTAATATGCACTCCGCATCAAATTGTTACTGAATAATTTGGCAGCTAAATAGTTATATGTAAAGATAGCTGTAAGCAAGAAACTTAACTCAATGGAGATATTATGAATCGCAAATTTATGCAACTCATCAGGGTTATTACTGCCACCGCCGCATTGGCAACCGTGGGCACAAGCCAAGCAGCCAACATCACTGGCGCAGGTGCCACTTTCCCCTATCCTGTTTATGCCAAATGGGCCGAGACGTACAAAGCTCAAACCGGCGTCGAGATAAATTACCAATCCATCGGCTCCGGTGGCGGCATCAAGCAAATACAAGCCAAGACCGTGGATTTTGGCGCGACCGATGCCCCGTTGAATCCTAACGAATTGGCGCTCGGTGGCTTGGCGCAGTTTCCGGTCGTAGTTGGCGGTGTTGTGCTGATCGTCAACATCGCTGGCGTCGCTCCCGGACAATTGAAGCTGGATGACAAAGTGCTGGCTGACATTTACTTGGGCAAGATCACCAAGTGGAATGATCCGCGCATCGCCGCTGATAATGCGGGCGTCACGTTGCCGGATGAGGCCATCGTCGTGGTGCATCGCTCCGACGGCTCCGGCACCACCTTTATTTTCACCACTTATTTGTCGCAAGTCAGCTTGGACTGGAAGCGCAGTGTGGGCGGTGAGAAAGCCGTGTCCTGGCCAGTGGGTACGGGCGGCAAGGGTAACGAAGGTGTCGCTTCCTACGTGCAGCGCATCAAAAACTCTATAGGCTACGTGGAATACGCTTACGCAAAGCAGAACAAGATGGCTCACACCCAACTGAAAAATCGCGACGGCCAGTTCGTCTCGCCCAGCGATGACAACTTCAAGGCTGCAGCCGCGAACGCAAAGTGGAGCAAGGACAACGGCTTCTATGAAATCCTGACCAATGAGCCGGGCAAGGATAGCTGGCCGATCACTGGCGCGACCTTTATTCTGATCCACAAGTCGCCGGAAAAAATCGAGAATGCCAAGGAAGTGTTGAAATTTTTCGATTGGGCCTATACCAACGGCGACAAGATGGCTTCTGATCTGGACTATGTGCCGCTGCCAGCCAATGTTGTCAGCATGATCCGCGATGCCTGGAAAACTCAGATCAAGGACTCGGCAGGCAAAGCAATCTGGAAATAAAAGGGAGTGGCTGGCGCAACGCATCCTTAAGCTATAATCACGGGGGCAATTGCCCCCGTGATTTTTTTACAAGAAGAAGCTCATAATCATGCCGATGTTTTCTCTCGAAGCGCGACATAAGCGACAAGCAATGTTTGACTTGCTGTTCCGCAACCTAACTCGCATCTCAGCATTCGGTGTGTTGGTATTGCTGGCAGCCATTATTGCCTCACTGATAGTGGGTAGCATGCCTGCCATCCGTGAATTTGGTTTCGGCTTTTTGGGTAGCTCTGAATGGGACCCGGTCAATGATAAATTTGGCGCACTGATTCCGATTGTTGGCACCCTAGCCACTTCCGGTATCGCGCTGTTGATCGCCATTCCGGTCAGCTTCGGCATCGCAATCTTCCTGACCGAGCTATCGCCACGCTGGTTGCGCCGTCCGCTCGGCATCGCGATTGAGCTTCTGGCGGGCATTCCCAGTATTATTTATGGCATGTGGGGGTTGTTTGTATTCGCGCCGCTTTTCGCCGAGCACGTTCAACCTTGGCTCAACGACCATGTCGGAGTGATGCCCACCATCGGCCCATTTTTTTCCGGGCCGCCGATGGGCATAGGCATACTCACTGCCGGAATTATCCTCTCCATCATGGTCATCCCCTTCATCGCCTCGGTCATGCGCGACGTATTTGAAATCGTCCCCACCCTACTCAAAGAATCCGCCTATGGCTTGGGTGCGACCACTTGGGAAGTCTTGTGGCGCGTGGTGTTGCCCTACACCAAAATCGGCGTGGTCGGCGGTATCATGTTGGGCTTGGGACGCGCGCTGGGCGAAACTATGGCCGTGACTTTTGTCATTGGCAACGCGCACAAACTCAGCCAATCGCTGCTCATGCCGGGCAACAGCATTTCTTCCGCATTGGCCAATGAATTTAACGAGGCAGTGGGCGATCTATACACTTCATCGCTGATAGAATTAGGGCTAATTTTATTTTTCATCACCTTTGTGGTGTTGTCGCTGTCGCGCTACATGCTCTACAAGCTTGGGCAGCGCGAAGGAAAGGTGGCGTAACTTATGATGAGCCTTTATATGCGCCGCCGCCTGATTAATATTACTGGCTTGATTATTTCGGCGCTGGCCATGTTGTTCGGTTTATTTTGGCTGGGCTGGATACTGTGGACGCTGTTAGATAACGGCTTGCCCGGCTTGTCCATGGCGGTATTTACTCAAATGACCCCACCGCCCGGCAGCACGGGCGGTCTGCTGAACGCCATTGTCGGCAGTTTTATGATGACCATGCTCGGCACACTGATCGGCACCCCTATTGGCATTCTGGCCGGAACTTACTTGGCGGAATTCGGCCAACGCGGCTGGCTGGCTCCGGTCACGCGCTTCATCAACGACGTGCTGTTGTCCGCACCGTCCATTGTGATCGGCTTGTTTATCTACGCAATCTATGTCGCCCAAGTCGGCCATTTTTCCGGCTGGGCAGGCGCGCTGGCATTGTCTGTCATCGTCATTCCGGTGGTGATCCGCACCACCGAAAACATGCTGCGCCTGGTGCCGAATACCCTGCGCGAAGCCGCCGCTGCGCTCGGTGCGCCGCAATGGAAAGTCATCAACCTTGTTACTCTGCGCGCTGCGCGCGCTGGCATACTCACCGGGATTTTACTGGCCGTGGCGCGCATCAGCGGCGAAACTGCACCGCTGCTGTTCACCTCGCTCAACAATCAATTCTGGAGCAGCAACATGAACCAACCCATGGCCAATTTGCCCGTGGTGATTTTCCAGTTTGCCATGAGCCCCTACGAAGACTGGCACAACCTCGCTTGGGCGGGCGCGCTGCTCATCACCCTCAGTGTGCTGACACTCAACATCGTGGCGCGAGTAGTGTTCCGCCAGAGCGCAACTACCCACTAAGGATACCCGCAGATGGAAGCTGAAAAAAATATTGCCCCCAAATTGACCGTGCGCGATCTAAATTTTTATTACGGCGATTTTCGCGCGCTGAAAGACATCAACCTCACCATCCAGGAAAAGATGGTGACGGCCTTCATCGGCCCTTCTGGTTGCGGAAAATCCACCTTGCTGCGCACCTTCAACCGCATGTACCAGCTCTACCCCAAACAAAAAGCCACGGGCGAAGTGCTGCTGGACAATGAAAATATTCTCGACAAAAAACAAGACCTCAACACCCTACGTTCCAAGATTGGCATGGTGTTCCAGAAGCCTACGCCATTCCCAATGTCCATCTACGACAACATCGCCTTTGGCGTCAAACTGTACGAAAAATTCAATCGCTATGACATGGATGAGCGCGTGGAATGGGCACTCAAAAAGGCCGCGCTATGGGGAGAAGTGAAAGACAAACTCAAGCAAAGCGGCACAGGGCTTTCCGGCGGCCAACAACAGCGCTTGTGCATCGCACGCGCCATCGCGGTCAAGCCGCAAGTGTTGTTGCTGGATGAACCCACCTCAGCGCTGGATCCGATTTCTACCGCGCACATCGAAAAGTTAATTGACGAACTCAAGGCCGATTTCACCATCGTCATCGTCACCCATAACATGCAGCAAGCGGCGCGCGTATCGGACTTCACCGCGTACATGTATCTGGGCGATTTAATCGAGTTTGGCGACACCAGCATCGTATTCACCAACCCCAAACGCAAGGAAACGGAAGACTACATTACCGGCAGATTCGGCTGACCGGATATGACAACCACCATCCCGCTCAGAAAATTTCTGTGGCTAATGCTGCTCATGCCGCAGCCCTCAAAATAGCCGCGCAAAATCACCGCATCCATTTTCGCCCCAAGCGATACCAAGTGGTAAATGCGGTGCGGGAAATCCCGCTTAACTGCTCTGCATGTAAGATACATGCTTAGGGATTGGGGTAGCTTATTCAGTTTCTAATTCAAAAGTGTAATAATTACCCATCAAATTCTGATAGGAGGAATGATGGCACGAACAGCGAGTGGACACGAAGCTCTTGAAAGCTCGCGGAGGGCGACGCGCTTGAAGGTCAGCTGGCGCTCGCGCTTAAAATACTTGAGAACGACCCTCGTCGGGTGCATTCAATTGTTGCGTGAGACTGGATGATTAATTCACTTATGAATTAGAAATTGAATGAATATTAAGCTTCAACGAGGGGCGCGCAATAGCCGAAGTAGGTTATCAACAGTATGTTGGTCATTGCGGGCGGCGTGTTAAGCTTACGCCAGATGCTAAAACTCCAGGAAGGGTACTGAATATGATCGCCATCGAACAAACAAATAATCTCGTCAACGCCGCCGTGCTCGGCGAATTCACCATCGCCGATTTTAAGGCGTTTGAGGAGCAATCGTTATACAAACTAAAAACGCCCGGCACGATCAATCTGCTGTTCGATCTGCGTGCAATGATTCGCTATACCGTTGATGTGGCGTGGGAAGAGCTAAAATTTTTTAGCCGCGAACACAACCATGACTTCAATAAAATTGCCGTGGTTACCAGCGACCAGTGGATTACTTGGCAAGCCTGGCTGTCACGGATATTCGTGGATGCGGATATTCGTGTGTTTTCAGATTACAAGGAAGCGCAGGCTTGGGTTGAGGCATAAGGCCAACTAACCGTTGCTGCGTTCTTTAGGGCTTGACTTGCGGTTTTTAAGATAAACAATCAGGGCGCAAAAATTGCGCCCTGATTGAAAGTTACAGCACCCGCAAGAACGCTACAATGTCTTTCTTCTCTTGTTCATTCAGTTTCAATTCCAGAACAAGGTTAAAGAATTCTACAGAGTCCTCTAAGGTCAACAAACGATCATCGTGCAAATACGGAGGTGAGTCCTTGATGCCGCGCAGCGGGAAAGTTTTAATCGGCCCATCGGCAGAAGCTAGGCGGCCATTAATCATGCTGCCCTTGAAAAAGCGCTCAACTTGCAGGTTGTGCATCAGGATGTCGGTGTAATACGGCGGGGTGTGGCAGGTGGCGCACTGTGCTTTGCCCATGAAAAGGCTTTCGCCGCGCAATTCCGACGCACTTGCTTTGCTTGGATTAAGCTTACCCATCACGGTGAGCTTGGGTGCGGGTGGAAAATCAAGCAACGCTTGAAATTCAGCCATAGCATGCACTTGGCTGCCACGCTCCAGGATGTTGACTCCCTTTCTTGCCGCATGAGAAGGATCGCCATCAAAATAAGCCGCGCGCTGTTCAAACTCGGTAAAATCTTCCACGGTTTTTAGGGCGCGTTGTGAGCCAAATAGCCGTTGAATATTCACGCCGCGCAGCGGTGGAGTATCAATGCGATGCCGATGTTCATTAGGGCGTATGTCGCCGACCGTATGCGTGGCGGCAGTGGTGTGGCCGTTGGCGTGGCAGTCCAAACAGGCTACACCCGGATGCGCATGTATGGTGCGGCGGTCATCGGTAGCATTGAACTGTGCCTGAGGAAATGGCGTAACCAGTAGGCGTATTCCTTCCAACTGTTTGGGGTTAAGAATATCTTTGAATATCTCGAAGAAATTGCTATGCGTAACTAACTTTCCCTTCGATACATCACCCAAATCTGGGCGCGTGGTCAGGTAAATAGGTGCTGGAAACTCGGGCAAAAAATGATCCGGCAAATCGAAATCAAGATCAAAACGAGTTAGATCACGACCCGTTTGCTTCTTGGTTTCATCAATCAGGAATTTGGGGAAGATCATGCCGCCCGCTTCATGGTGTGGATGCGGCAAAGGCAAAAATCCCGCTGGCCAAAGATTCTTGCTCTTGATTTCATCGGGTGTCATGGTCGCCAGTTTGTCCCAGCTCATATCCTTGGGTAGGCGTGTACGCGCTCCATCTTGCACCGCTTTGCCACCCGACATGGTGGCTTCGCGAGCAGGACGATTAGACAGGTCATATCTTTCTGCCAGCATATCTTGCTGGCGTTTGGCAAATTCCGGCTTGTCTTTTTGCAAGCGTTTAGTCAGTGCCGCAAAATCTTCTTCAGCAGCGAAAGCTGTGCTTGTGCCACATAGCAGCAAAGCGATAATGGCTGAAAGTCCAACTTTGACGCAGATGCGTGTTGATTGATTTTTCATGGTGATTGCTCCTCCTTTGTTTTTAAGTTAAGCGATACTGATGTTGTGAATCAGATAGTTTTCAAACGACCAGCTGGTTTTCAAACGAGAGGAATGCACGGTTTTTAGCCATCTCTCGGCAACTATACTGCCCCAAATAAAATTTTATATCAATACTAATTTATTTAATATCTAATTATTATTTAATATCTAAATTTACTATTTGTATGAAATTGTTCGTGCAACAACCCACGCACTCACCTCAGATGCACCTGCATGACGCAAGGTTAGCGCCAATTCATTGAGCGATGCACCGCTGGTCATCACATCATCTACCACGGCCACAGACTTACCCGACAAATCCTGCATGCAAGCAAAGGCGTGACGTATATTTTTTCCTCTTTCCTTCCACGACAAAGCGGTCTGTGGCGGCGTGTCACGTACGCGCTGGCAGGCATCGCTCAACACCGGAATACTCAATTTATAACCGACCCTGCGCGCCAGCTCCATAGACTGATTGAACCCGCGCTCGCGCAGACGAACAGGATGCAGCGGCATCGGCACAAGATAGTCGGGGCGAGCGTCAACTCGCTGCGCCAGCTTGTCCGCGAGGCTATTCACCAACACCAATTGTTCGCCGTACTTCAACGCCTGCACCAGCTTATCCAACGGAAAGGTGTAAGCGAAGCAGGCAACTGTGCGCTGAAAATTAGGTGGGTCTTTCAGGCAACGGCCACAAACATCAGCACCGGCAGTGGGTGCGGCGCAAACCGGGCAATGCGACGCAGTTAAATACGGCAGATCAGTCTCGCAAGCGGGGCAGAATATGCCATTGCGGCTGGCTGCGCCGCACAGCAAACAGGGTTGTGCCAGCCACGATTTTGCTAGTATGGATTGCCAAAATTTTGCGCGGCTGTTCATAAATTTCAACATTGAAATTGACAAGATGACACCTTTTCACGGATGATGCCGGGCATTGTAATTCATACCATATCATGCAATGACCACCACCCAAACCGTACAATTTTTACGCCCTGCTCCGGCCACACAACGCTGGAGCGTCAGCGCCATCGAAGCCTTGCTCACCCTGCCCTTTGCCGACTTGCTCTATCGCGCACAGCAAGTTCATCGCGAACACTTTGACGCGAACACGGTACAACTCTCTACCCTACTCTCGATCAAGACCGGCGGCTGCCCCGAAGATTGCGGCTATTGCCCGCAAGCCGCACGCTACGATACCGGCGTGACCAATCAGGAAATGATGCAATTGACCGATGTGCTGGATGCTGCACGCGCGGCCAAAGCAGCGGGTGCGTCACGCTTTTGCATGGGCGCTGCCTGGCGCGGGCCCAAGCAACGCGACTTGGAACCGGTGCTGGACATGGTGCGCGAGGTGAAAGCACTCGGCCTGGAAACCTGCGCCACACTGGGCATGCTGAAAGAAGGTCAAGCCGAACAATTAAAAAAGGCCGGGCTGGATTACTACAATCACAATCTCGACACCTCACCCGAACTCTATACCGACATCATCACCACGCGCGCTTATCAAGACAGGCTGGACACGCTGGCGCGCGTGCGCGACGCTGGCATGAATGTATGTTGCGGCGGCATAGTCGGCATGGGTGAAAACGTAAGCGGGCGCGCCGGGCTGATTGCTCAGTTAGCTAATCTTGATCCTTACCCGGAAAGTGTGCCGATCAACAACTTGGTTAAAGTCGAAGGCACACCACTCGATCACACCGCCGATCTCGACCCGCTGGATTTTGTACGCACCATCGCCGTGGCGCGCATCACCATGCCGACCGCGTATGTGCGCTTGTCTGCGGGCAGGCAAGAGATGAGCGACGCGGTGCAGGCATTATGTTTTCTGGCTGGTGCGAATTCCATATTTTACGGCGAACAGTTGCTGACTACCGGCAACCCGGCAGTTGAGCGTGATCGCGCCTTGCTGGACAAGTTAGGGATGCGTCCGTCAGGCTCGTAATGCCATTTTCAGAGTTACAGCGCGAGATTGAGCAGCGCGCCGCGCACGGTTTACTGCGTCAACGTCACACCTTGCAAAACCCACAATCGCCGCACATTACGGTGGCCGGAAAAGCCTATCTATCTTTTTGCAGCAACGACTATCTGGGTCTGGCTGCTCACCCGCAGATCGTCTCTGCGCTGCAACAAGGAGCAGAAAAATTTGGCGTCGGCGCGGGCTCGGCACATCTCGTCAGTGGACATTTCGCCGCACACCACGAACTGGAGCAAGCACTCGCTGCCTTCGTCAGCAAACCTGCCGCATTGTTATTCTCCAGCGGCTACATGGCCAATCTCGGTGTGGTGCAGGCACTGGTGGGCAAGGACGACACGGTATTTTCCGACAAGCTTAATCATGCTTCGCTGAACGACGCCATGCTGTTGTCGCGCTCAAAAGTGCAGCGTTACCGTCACAACGACATGGCACAGCTCGCGCAAATGCTGGCGAAAACCGTCAGCGGGCGCAAACTTATTATTACCGATGCCGTGTTCAGCATGGACGGCGATCTGGCTGCATTACCGGAATTGCTGGCGTTGTGTGAACAACATAATGCGTGGTTACTGGTGGATGACGCGCATGGCTTTGGGGTGGTGGGCGAGCAAGGGCGCGGTTCGTTGTTCCACCTCACGCCCCCTCGCAAGCTCTCCCCTCCAGCTCCCTTTTTTCAAAGTGGGGAGAATGCGAGTGCGGGTACAGGTGTTCATAACCCCACTTTGAAAAAGGGGGGCTGGGGGGATTTTAATTCACCACGCATCATCTACATGGCGACCCTGGGCAAAGCGGCAGGCGTGTTCGGAGCCTTTGTTGCAGCCGAACAAGTGGTGATAGACACCCTCATCAACCATGCGCGCAGCTATATCTACACTACCGCTACTCCGCCCGCTCTGGCGTGTGCCGTGCTGGAGAGTTTGCAATTGATAGCACAAGGCGATGAACGACGCGCCCATCTGCAACGATTGATCGAGCAACTTCAAATTGGTTTGAATAATTTGCCGTGGCAGTTGATGCCTTCTGCCACGGCGATACAGCCCTTGTTAATAGGTGACAATCAGGCGGCGTTAAATTTAAGCGCAGCATTGCGCGAACGCGGCATCTGGGTGGCAGCTATTCGCCCGCCCACCGTGCCGCCGGGAACCGCACGTCTGCGGATTACCTTATCTGCCGCGCATACCGAAAATGATGTTTCACAATTAATCACCGCTTTGCATGAGCTTGCAAGTTGAAAGTTTTGGCAAAGGCGCGCCGTTGCTGTTGATACACGGCTGGGGCATGCACGGCGGGGTCTGGGAAAATGCAGCTACTCAACTCGCACAGAATTTTCGCGTGCATTGCGTGGATTTGCCAGGGCATGGGTTCAATGTAGGTCTGGATTTAT
>JANONO010000078.1:0-3231 GCA_031420875.1 Gallionellaceae bacterium
TTCCGTTTTTGCTTTATTTGTAGCTAATAATGCTACATTATAAACAGGAAATCAATTTTTTCCCGGCAGGCGACAAATCCACAATCGCTAAAGGGCACCTCTAAAAATTCAATTTTCTAAGCTAGGCAAGGCGCGAGCAAAAAATTGCGACGCCGCATATGGTTGATATGTACGGAGTAATTTTTTGTGAGCAACGCAGCATCGCGACGAAAATTGGATTTTTAGAGATGCCCTAAACTACAAATGAGCTTTTTGAATGTGTTCGAGCAAGCCCTGCGCTGCATCTTCCACCATATCTAACACACGCTCGAAGCCTTCCCCTTCGCCGTAATACGGGTCGGGCACTTCGCGCTCCGTATGTCGGCTGGCATACTCCAGAAACAAGCCCAGACGCTCGCGCTTGTCGTTCGGACACAGGCGGCTCAAGATGGAAAGATTGTCTTGATCCATTGCCAGCACATAATCAAAGTAATCAAAATCGGCAGCCTCCACCTGCCGACCACGCAGCTTGCTCATGTCATAGCCGCGCTGAAGTGCGCTGCTCTGTGCGCGCTTATCCGGCTGGCTACCAATATGGTAATCGTGCGTGCCTGCTGAATCAATCTGGATGCGTTCAGACAACCCCGCATCCTCGACTATGCGACGAAACACGGCTTCTGCGGTCGGTGAGCGACAGATATTTCCCATGCAAACAAAAAGCACAGAAATTTTATTCTTCAATATAGGCATCTCAAGAAATCTCTTTTTTCACAATTTCCAATAAATCTGCGGGCCATAGAGGGGCGATGGTGAGCGCCGCTTGGTGGCCACGCTCAGACATTTTTTTCCAGGTTTTTCGTACGATACCGGGTAACTTTTGCTCGTTACATTTTGACGCAAAAGCAACGAAATAAAATTCCAAAAATACCAGACAAATCACATCCTCCAACGTTTGTCCGTCTTGGTTTTCCAAGAGCATGCGATCCTTCATTAATAGCGCATTGACCTGCACACACATGGCTTGGTCATAGCCTATTTGCCGCATTATTTCGGTTGCGAGGTCGCTGTGCATTTTTGCCAGTGTGGTACGCCACTTGTTGTAGCCGACGCGACCCAGCGGATATTCGCTGCGTGGAATTTTCCAGCGGCAGATGTGTTGAGCGCGTGTGGCCAGTTGCAGCGCCTCGGAGGCATCAGGTTGGAATTTTTCCAGCCAAGTTGACATGCGTTGTGAGTAGAGCAGTTCTTTGGGGTAGTTCTTACCCTCAAAAATTTCTATATTGGGGTCAGTTGAATTGGCTGCATCAAACAAGGCAATTGTATTTTTAAAGCGTTGAGGTAGCTCGGTCATGTTGAAATTAACTTTATGTATGGGTTAGTTTATAAGCTAACTTTTTTGGCAGCGAAAATATGCGCTCAATGTTAAGATGCGCCGCATTAATCAGAGTATTGTGACAGTTAGGCTTGCTCTGCAAAACATTTTCCCTGTGAGTTTGGATCTATAAGATTGAAATATTCTATTCGGTATAGACGCTTTCTGCGAATATTTATTGTTGACGTTTCCATAATGTTTTTACTTGTTGTGCTTTTGTCTGAGAAGCAGGGGAGCTGATGGTGCACGAAAAATACTTGCAAGCCGTGCTAATCACTGCACGTCAGGCCGGGGCGGCCATTATGGAAATCTATCGCACGGGTCAAACAGGCGAGTCCAGCAAAGCGGACAATTCCCCGCTTACCTTGGCCGACTTGGCCTCTCATCAAGTTATTGTTGAAGCGTTGACCAGGCTCACGCCAGATATACCCATTCTGTCCGAGGAAGCCGCAGACATCGCTTATCCAGAGCGTTCGCATTGGGCACGCTTCTGGCTCATAGATCCATTGGATGGCACCAAAGAATTCATTAAACGTAACGGTGAATTCACCGTGAACATTGCATTGATCGAAAATGGCAAACCTGTTCTGGGTGTAGTGTATGCGCCCGTTCCAGACGTGTATTACTACGGGGCATATGGAACCAGTGCTTTTGTGCAGCGCGGCAATGCAGCGCCTCAAGCCATCGCGGTTAAGCTCCGCGTTGCGGGTGAGCAGATCAAAGTTGTTGCCAGCCGCTCACACAGCGATGCACGTACCGAAGCCTTGCTCAAATATCTAGCAAAACATCTGGGCGATTACCAATGTATTAGTATGGGCAGTTCGCTTAAATTGTGTTTGGTTGCCGAAGGTGCAGCACATTTTTATCCACGTCTAGGCCCGACTATGGAGTGGGACACCGCCGCCGCTCACGCCGTGGTGAACGCGGCGGGAGGCACGGTATGTAATATGAATGGCGTGGAATTGTGCTACAACAAAGAAGATTTACATAACCCGGAGTTTTTTGTTTTCTCTGCTGCGGATGTGGCTTTACTTGAATTGCTCAAAGATCAGCAATGACGTAGGGTGGATAAACAGGTTTGTCGTTTGCCCACGCGGTTTGGAATCCGCGTGGGCATAAAACATGTCCACCCTACGATTATTGACTGCTTAAAATCCGTACAAGTGCGGATGCGCGCCAGCTGCCATAAAATATAACATCGGAATCGAAAGCAGGGTGTTGGTGCGTGAAGCCAAAAATGCAATGCGACGCGCTTTATTTTTTTGCTCGTCGGTTGCTGGTTTTAGCCCCAGAACTTTTTTCTGGTTAGGCCAGATCAAGCCCCAAACATTCAGTAACATGATAGTGCCTAGCCAGGCACCGACACCAATCACTGCATGGCTTTGCTGAAAGGTAAACGCCGCAACAAAGTTAGGCCCAAGCAAACCTGCTCCGGCAAACCATGTCACTAAAGCTGACCAGCGGAAATAAAATAAAGCACGGGGCGCCACATGCTTGGTAATGCCGGGTGCAGTATTGTCAGCCGCCGCAGCCTTCAGCGCCGCAACCTGGACGAAATTAAAGTAATACAACAAACCTATCCACATTACGCCTGCCATTAAATGCAGCCAACGCATCATCCCTAGTACATAATCCATCTGTCACCTCCAAAAAAATATGATTTAAAAAAGAATCTACTTTCGTGCATTGGCTACAACAATGCGTGAACCAGCGAAACTAGAATAGCGGTTAAGATAAAACCGGAAATGACGGTACCCAATAGTGAATCTAGTGGATTTTGCATGATTGCTCCTCAATTAAATAATGATAGTCGCCAAAAACAGCCGGGGCAGTATATAGGATATTTCACTGCTGTCCAAAACAACTCAAACGGATGGCAT
>JANONO010000079.1:0-6454 GCA_031420875.1 Gallionellaceae bacterium
TAAGTTGGGGCCATGAATGACCAAAATGGTTTTCATGCACACAGTTTGCCGAAATTAAAGGGAATTGTCCAGCAGTTGGCCGAAATTATACTAATTTTAATTTGGTTCAGGCAAAAATGGATGGTCTTGGGAATTACAATCTGGCACTTTGCAGCGAGCGCAAAAATTGCTCCGGGTTTTGGTATCCCATCACACGCTGATCGCTTTGCTCTTTTCCTTGGGCATCAAAAAACAGCATGGCCGGGGGGCCGAATAACTCGAAGCGCTGGAGCAAGGCCTTATCATCTTCGTTGTTAGCGGTGACATCGGCTTGCAACAGCAAGGTGTTTTTCAGTTGCGCCTGCACTCTAGCATCAGAAAAAGTGAAACGCTCCATTTCCTTGCAGGATACGCACCAATCGGCATAAAAATCCAGCATGACAGTTTGCCCGCGCGCTTGGGCAAGCTGCGCGTCAAGCTCGGCCACATTTTTAATGCGCTGGAATGGTAAGGTGCTGTGCGCCGCCACGGTGTTGCCCCCCAGCGCGCCCAGCGGACGCAGAATGTCTCGTGCGCCAGAGAGAGCGCCAATCAGATAGGCAATGCCGAATAGCAAAGCCAATATCCCCAAGCCTTTCCATAATTTATACCAGCCAGAGGCGTTATGCGGCAGCGCTTCGAGCGCATGCAGATAGATGGCGGAAATGACCAACAATACTGCCCACAACAGCATTTGCACACCCAAAGGAATGAGCGTGGAGATAAGCCAGATAGCAACCGCCAGCAGCAGTACGCCGAAGAAGCGCTTGACCGACTCCATCCATGCGCCCGCCTTGGGCAGCAAGGTTCCAGCGGAAGCGCCAATTAACAATAGCGGCAGACCCATGCCCATGCCCATCGCAAATAGCGCTACGCCACCGAGCAAGGCATCATGTGTCTGCCCGATATAAATCAATGCTCCGGCCAGTGGGGCGGCGACACACGGCCCGACAATAATGGCAGACAGCACACCCATCACAAATACCCCGCTCAGATGTCCGCCGTGTAAGCGGTTGCTGGTGTTAGTCAGCCGACTTTGTAGTGCGGTGGGTAATTGCAGCTCGTAAAAGCCGAACATGGCTAGCGATAACAACACGAATACCCCGGCAAAACTTCCCAGCACCCAGGGTGTTTGCAGGGCGCTGGTCAGCAGCGTACCGGACAGCCCGGCGGCCACGCCCACTGCCGCGTAGGTTAAGGCCATGCCCAGCACATAAGCCAGCGACAAAATAAAGCCGTGCATTTTAGTCAGCTGGTGGCCACGCCCGACGATGATCCCGGACAAGATGGGTATCATGGGAAACATGCAGGGGGTAAAGGCCAGCAGTAATCCGGCGCCGACGAAAAATATCACGATCAGCCAGTAGTTGCCTTGCTTGAATAATTTAGCAATTTGTAAATTTTCATTTTGCGGCTCTGCATTAGTGGCCGTGGCAACAGAGGGAGCCGGGAACTGCTGCGGTGTTGCGACCGTTACGCCGACGCTTGCGGCTGGCTGAGCAGCAATGCTCTGTATAACCGCAGGCAGCGCGATGCTCAGTTGCTTGTCGCTCGGTGGGTAACACAGGCCTTGATCGCTGCATCCCTGATAGGTTGCATCTAGCAGGATGGTCTGTGCGGCCTTGTTAATGCGCTCCAGGGTAATTTCTGCCTGAAATGACTGATGAAATACTTGCACATTGCCGAAGTTGGCATCCAGTTTCATTTTGCCTTGCGGCAGGGTGACTTTGATAATTCTGACGCCCGCCGCTTTGGCGGACTCTGGGGCAATGGTGAAAACGGTCTTGTCGCGATATAAAAAATAGCCCGGGGTTATTTTCAGATCAGCCACCAAAGTATGCCCATCGCGCACGTTAATGCTAATGCCGAATGCCTGATCGGCGGGTAAAAATTTGGGCTGCTTGGCACCGCCCAGCAAGGGCAAACGCTCCAGAAAGCTTTCCGCATGAACCACGGGAGTCGCGGCACAGCACAGCAATAACAACAGTGCAAAACGTATCATGTTCATTTCTTTCATACCTTAATGTGGAACACCTTAATGTAGCGCGGCGGGTTGTTATGCAACGGCTTGTTACTCGACAGACGCTTGGGTTTCTTGGCCTACCCATTGCAAATAGTCAGACAAGCCAGCAGTGACAGGGACAGCGATGATCTCTGGAAGTTCATAAGGATGATGCGCGCAAATGATAGCTTCCACACGCGCATAAGCATTGCGCGTAGTTTTAATCAGCAGCGGGACTTCATTAGCCGTTTCTACTTTACCCTGCCAGCGATACACCGAGGTGCATTGCGCCAGTATATTAACGCAAGCTGCGGCACGGTTTTCGATCAACGCATCGGCCACCCGCTGGGCGCTTTCACGGTCGGGCAAATTAGTGATGACTAGAAGCATGTCGTCCATGTTTATTTCGCCTGCACCTGTGGATGGACATAGCGCATACCCAGTTGTAACAACTCATCCCATACATCGCCCGGACGCAAGCCCTTAATGACTTTGTCTATCAACGCGGCTTGCCGCAGGCCGCGTTCGGCTAGCGCCGGAGTAAAGCGCTTTAGCGCACGCTCTATTGGCTTTTGGCGAGCGCCCCACACGCGCGCATCGCGTAGCGCAGTAGCCACATTGTCGCCGCGCTGCATGGCACTGCTTACTTTGCCCAGCGCTCGAATATCTTCTACCAAAGCCCATAGAACCAGCACCGTAGCCGCACCTTCTGCGCGCAAGCCGTCCAGAATGTGCGCGTAACGTGCTGCGTCACCCGCCAACATGGCTTCCGACAATTGATATACATCGTAGCGCGATACATCCATCACTGCATCTTTCACCTGTTCAAATGAAAGCTGCCCGGCGGGAAACAGCAGGGCAAGTTTCTGGATTTCTTGATGCGCGGCCAGCAAATTTCCTTCTACTTTTTCGGCCAGGAATAGCAACGTATCTGCCTCTGCCAACTGATCTTGTTTTTTTAAACGCTGGGCGATCCAGTCTGGCAGCGCGTTCAACGCTATCTCATCGGCAGATACTAGCAGTCCCCGCTCAGCCAATGCGGTGAACCATTTACTGTTTTGCGCGGTTTTATCCAGGCGCGGCAGCGAGATTAAAGTAATGGTGTCGGCGTTTAAATGCTGGCAGTAATCCTGCAACGCCTGCGCCCCTTCCACCCCCGGCTTGCCCGTGGGCATACGAATATCCACCAGCTTGCGCGTGGAAAACAGGGACAGGCTTTGTGTGCTATGACGCAACTCTGCCCAATTAAACCCCCTCTCGACTATCAACACTTCACGTTCGCTATAGCCCGCGTCTCGTGCTGCGCCACGGATTGCATCCGCCGCTTCAATTGCTGGCAGCGATGCTTCGCCGTGAATGACATAGAGTGGCTGAAGCCCTCGGGCGAGGTGGCGCGGCAGGTCGTCAGTCGAGAGTTTCATGGCTGCGTTGCTAGTGGCTGGGCGTGGTTCAGGCGGCGCAACATTTGTTGCACCGCATCATTACGCATATCCTGGTAGAGCAATGCTTCCTCCCGTTCCTTGGCCAGTACTTGTGCATCGTCATAGGTCAAGTTGCGCAGCAGCGAAATTTCTGCGGCGGGTAACCAGACTTGTTGCGTTGAATCGTAGGCGCGGAATGAAAGGGTGAAACGTAATTGGAATTCGCGCACACGACCCGCGCCGCTCAGCGAAAGAATCTGCTTGCCCGTTGTTTCAGAAACAATATGCAATATCAGCTGTGCCTGATCCGGCGTATCGGCAAGCTGCACCCCCGCAGCCTGCAAGGCGCGTTTCATCTCCCCGACAAAGGGCGTGTAATCGCTGGCCGATTGAATATAGATAGATTGAAACGGCAAGGCAAACGCACTCTGCCCGCGCAAATGAAAGCCACACGCACTCAATAAGGCGAACGTCAATGCTGTGAAGATTATGCGGGTCATTTTATCGGTTCAGATCACCACGTTAATCAAACGCCCCGGCACCACGATAATTTTTTTCGCTGTGCCACCCGCCAGCAATTTTTGTACCGCGTCGTGCGACAAGGCCAGTTGTTCCAACAAGGCTTGGTCGGCATCTTTGGCGACGCGCAAATTGCCACGCAGCTTGCCGTTGACCTGAATGACCAACTCAATTTCATCTTGCACCAACGCAGCCTCATCCACTTGCGGCCACGGAGCAGCAAGGATGCTGTCGCCGTAGCCAAGATCACGCCACATCTGGTGCGAGATGTGCGGCGTAATCGGCGCCAGCAGACGCAACAAAATCGAAAGCCCTTCTTTTACAACTTCATCATGCACACTGTCCAAGCGTTCCATGGCGTTCAACATTTTCATCGCCGCCGAAGCCACGGTGTTGAATTGGTGCTTGGCCATGTCGTAACTAGCCTGCTTGAGAACCGAATGAATTTCAAAACGCACGGCTTGCCGTGCGCCAGCCTCTATTGCAGTGCCGCCACCATTTCCGACCTTCACGCCAAAGCTCCATAGCCTGCGTAGGAAGCGTGCCGCTCCTTCCACCCCCGCGTCATTCCACTCCAATTGCTGATCGGGCGGCGCGGCGAACATGGTAAACAAACGCGCCGTGTCCGCGCCGTATTGATCTATGATGGCCTGTGGATCTACACCGTTGCTTTTAGACTTGGACATTTTTTCTGTACCGCCAATAATGACTGGCTGACCATCAGCGCGTAATGTTGCCCCGACAGGCCGTCCGCGCTCATCCGTTTTTACGTCCACATCGGCAGGGTTGATCCATAATTTTTTGCCATTGCTTTGTTCGCGATAAAAAGTCGGCGCGATCACCATACCTTGCGTCAATAAATTCTTGAATGGTTCGTCGCCAGGCACTAGACCCTCATCGCGCATCAGCTTATGAAAAAACCGCGCATACAACAAATGAAGAATCGCATGCTCAATGCCACCGATGTATTGGTCAACAGGCAGCCAATTTTTGGCGCGCGCTTTATCTACCATGCCAGTGGAATAATCCGGGCTGGCATAGCGTGCGTAATACCAGGATGACTCGACAAACGTGTCCATAGTGTCAGTCTCGCGCCTAGCTGCGCCGCTGCATTGCGGGCAAGTAGCTTGATAAAACTCCGGCATCTTGGCCAATGGTGAGCCCGCGCCATCCGGCACTAGGTTCTCTGGCAGCACCACAGGCAACTGATCGTCCGGCACCGGCACATCGCCGCACTTGGCACAATGAATGATGGGGATGGGACAACCCCAATAGCGCTGACGCGAAATGCCCCAATCGCGCAGACGGAACTGCACTTTTTTGTCTCCCAAGCCTTTTGCTTGCAGGTCGGCAGCAATGGCATCTACCGCTTGGTCGTAATTCAGGCCGTCGTATTTGCCAGAGTTCACGCACACGCCATATTCTTTGTTGGCGTACCAGTCCTGCCATTGATCCGTTGTGAACCCACCCCCCTGCCCCTCTCCCGCCTGCGGGCGAGGGGAGATTGCTTGTTTGATCGGCAAAGTATATTTCTTGGCAAAACCAAAATCGCGCTCATCGTGCGCAGGTACAGCCATCACCGCGCCCTCGCCATAACCCATCAGCACATAGTTGCCGACCCACACCGGCACTTGTTCGCCCGTCAATGGATGGATGACGTTGATGCCGGTCGGCATTCCTTTTTTCTCCATAGTGGCGATGTCAGCTTCGGCTACGCCACCGCGCTTGCATTCTTCGATGAAGGCAGCAAGTTCTGAGTTGTTCTTTGCCGCAAGGGTTGCTAATGGATGTTCGGCGGCAACAGCAACAAAAGTCACGCCCATGATGGTGTCGGCGCGAGTGGTATAAACCCACAGCTTTTCATTTTTTCCATCAAGTGTGTAAGGAAACGCAAAGCGCACCCCAAAACTTTTGCCGATCCAATTGCGCTGCATGGTCTTGACTTGCTCCGGCCAGCCATCCAGCGTATCGAGGCCAGCCAGCAATTCTTCGGCATATTGGGTGATGCGGAAAAAATACATCGGGATGTCGCGTTTCTCCACCAGTGCGCCAGATCGCCAACCGCGCCCGTCTATTACCTGCTCGTTGGCCAATACCGTTTGATCCACCGGATCCCAATTTACCGAGGCGGTTTTTTTATAGATCACCCCCTTCTTAAACAGGCGCGTGAACAGCCACTGCTCCCAGCGGTAATAATCCGGCTTGCAAGTGGTCACTTCGCGCGCCCAGTCTATGCCCAGCCCCAGGCTTTGCAGTTGCTTGCGCATGGCATCAATATTGGAATAGGTCCACGCGGCGGGCGGCACATTATTGGCCAGCGCGGCGTTTTCGGCGGGCAGACCGAAAGCATCCCAACCCATGGGCTGCATGACGTTATAGCCTTTCATGCGATGATAGCGCGCCAGCACATCGCCGATGGTATAGTTGCGGACGTGCCCCATGTGCAGCTTACCGGACGGGTACGGGAACATCGACAGGCAATAATATTTCGGCT
>JANONO010000080.1:0-7253 GCA_031420875.1 Gallionellaceae bacterium
TGGCCATGTCGCTGGAAGGCCTGCGCGATTTTTCGGTCATTGCCACCGCACCACAGCGACGTTTGTCCATCAAAACCTTCGTCGCGCAAACCAGCAACGGCATCATCCGCGAAGCCGTGCTGCGCGAATTGAAACGCGGTGGGCAGATTTATTTTCTGCACAACGAAGTGAACACCATCGCCAACATGGCAGAAAAGCTGGCCGACCTGTTACCCGAAGCGCGCATCCGCGTCGCTCATGGCCAGATGGGTGAACGCGATCTGGAATCGGTGATGCGCGATTTTTATCAGCAGCGTTTCAATGTGCTGCTGTGTACCACCATCATTGAAACCGGCATAGACATTCCCACCGTCAACACCATTCTGATCAATCGTGCCGACCGCTTTGGTCTGGCGCAATTGCATCAGCTGCGCGGGCGTGTTGGTCGCTCTCATCATCAAGCCTATGCTTATCTGCTGGTGGAAACCGAGTCACTCACCGCACAGGCAAAAAAGCGACTGGAAGCAATACAAGCCATGGAACAACTCGGCAGCGGCTTCTACCTCGCCATGCACGATCTGGAAATACGCGGTGCGGGCGAAGTGCTGGGCGAATCGCAAAGCGGCGAGATGCAAGAGATTGGTTTCTCGCTCTACGCCGATATGCTCAATGCCGCGATCACCTCGCTGCGGCAAGGCAAAGAACCGGATATGGCGCACCCGCTCGGCATCACCACCGAAATCAATCTGCATACCCCGGCGCTATTGCCTAGCGATTATTGCGGCGACATTCATCAACGCTTGATACTCTATAAACGTCTGGCGAATTGCAACACAACGGAAGAGTTGGACGATCTGCACCAGGAACTGATAGACCGTTTCGGTCTGCTGCCCGAACCGGCACAAACGCTGCTCGACAGCCACCGCTTGCGCGTTGCCGCCAAGCCGCTGGGCATCAGTAAAATAGATGCGTCCGCTGAAGCAATTAAAATTCAGTTTGTGCCCAATCCGCCGATAGACCCGATGAAAATCATCACGCTGATCCAAAGCAAACGGCATTACAAACTAAGTGGGCAGGATAAATTACGCATAGATTTGAAGTATAGTGATACTGCACAGCGGGTATTGGCCATCAAAAATTTCTTTAATGAATTGATATGAAAACCTATCAAGCTAGATTTTCTGCGCCGTTTGGTATGTTGGGTATTTGCTGTGAAGCAGATACCTTAACCGGCATTGAGTTTCTAGCATCAGAGTCAAAGCCGCTGCCGCCGCATACTGTTTTTTCACGCATGGTGTGCGATCAGTTGGCGGCTTATTTTGTCAGTGCCGATTTTCATTTTGACATCCCGCTTAAACTTGACGGCACAGAGCATCGCAGCAAAGTATGGCAGGCATTGCGCGCTATTCCATGCGGACAAACTCGCTATTATGGAGAGTTGGCGCAGCAGATTTCTTCCAGCCCGCGCGCAGTGGGTCAGGCTTGTGGTGCCAATCCGCTGCCTATCATCATTCCTTGTCATCGCGTGGTCAGCAAGACGGGCATGGGCGGTTTTATGCATCAGCGCAACGACTCTGCGCTGAACATCAAACGCTGGTTGCTGGCTCATGAATCAGCCACTCCCTCTCCCTTGATGGGAGAGGGGTAGGGAGGAGGGTGAACAACACTGATCTGCTCGATCAATTCTGCGACAACCTATGGCTGGAAGACGGCCTGTCTCGCAACACACTAGAAAGTTATCGGCGCGACTTGAAGTTGTATTCGGTGTGGTTGGAAAAACAACGTGGCGTGGAAATTTTGCTCACCACCCATGCTGACATTCAGGGTTTTCTCGCCTACCTTATGATGGAAAAAAAATCCAAGGCTAGCAGCACCAGCCGGATTATTTCTAGCCTCAAGCGATTATTCCGTTATTTGCTACGGCAAAATATAATCAGCATTGATCCCACTCTAGAAATCGCCACCCCCAAGCTGCCGCGCAATTTACCAAACAGTCTCACCGAGCAGGATGTTGAACTACTGCTCAAGCAGCCTGATGTCTCTACGCCGCTGGGTATGCGTGATCGCACCATGTTCGAAGTACTGTATGCCTGCGGTCTGCGCGTGTCTGAACTTATTTCGCTGTCTGTGGCACAAGTGAGTTTGGATATGGGCGTGGTGCGCGTGATGGGCAAGGGCAGCAAAGAACGGCTGGTGCCACTGGGCGAAGAAGCGCTGGATTGGCTACGCCGCTACTTACAGCAAGCCCGTGCAGAATTGCTGGCCGCCAAACTAAGCGATGCCTTGTTTGTCACCGCGCGCGGTGCCGGCATGACACGGCAGATGTTCTGGTATCTGATCAAAAAACATGCACAACATGCTGGCTTAATCAAACCACTGTCGCCGCACACCCTGCGCCACGCTTTTGCCACCCACCTGCTCAATCACGGCGCAGATTTGCGCGTGGTGCAACTGCTGCTGGGTCATGCTGATATTTCCACCACGCAGATTTATACGCATGTGGCGCAGAAGCGATTAAAACAATTGCATTTAAAACATCATCCGCGAGGGTGAGGCGCGGCTTAAGGCAGGGGAGGTGCTAAGCGAGAATGGTATCTAACCTGTAAAAGGATGCCGCAACACAATCGTCTCATCACGATCTGGCCCGGTGGACACCATGTCTATCGGCACGTCGCATACCTTGGCAATACGCTCCAGATAATTGCGCGCCGCTTGCGGCAATTGATCGTAGTGTTGCACACCCAGCGTACTCTCGCTCCACCCCGGCATTTCTTCATATACGGCTTGGCATTCTTCCAGCGCATCCGCCCCCGCTGGCAAGATGTCGCTATCCACGCCGTTGATGCGGTAGCCGACGCCGATACGCACTGTCTCCATGCCGTCCATCACGTCCAGCTTGGTCACGCACAAGCCGGACACGCCATTGATCTGAATCGAACGCTTGAGCGCGGCAGCATCAAACCAGCCGCAACGACGTGCGCGTCCAGTGGTTGAGCCAAACTCGTGGCCTTTTTCTGCCAGATATTTTCCGGTGGGATCTTGTTTATCTACTGCATCATATAGCTCGGTCGGAAATGGGCCGGAGCCGACGCGCGTGGTATAGGCTTTAGTAATGCCGAGCACGTAATGCAGCATCTGTGGGCCGACCCCTGCGCCAGCGCATGCCGCACCGGCGATGCAGTTGCTGGAAGTGACGAAAGGGTAAGTGCCGTGATCTATGTCTAGCAGCGTGCCCTGCGCGCCCTCGAACAGCAGATTTTGTCCGGCCTTGTTTGCGTCATACAGCGCGCGCGGCACGTCCAGTAGCAGCGGTTTGATGCGCTCGGCCAGTGCCAGTGCGTCATCCAGTGTTTTCTGAAAATCTACCACCTCGGTGTGAAAATAATTTTTCAGCACGAAGTTATGGTAGTCCAGCACCTCGCCCAGCTTGGCGGCGAAACGCTTGCGATGGAACAGGTCTTGCAGGCGGATGGCGCGGCGCGCTACTTTGTCTTCGTAGGCTGGGCCGATGCCGCGCCCGGTGGTGCCGATCTTGGCCGCGCCCTTGGCCAGTTCGCGCGCTTTGTCTATGGCTTCGTGATAGGGCAGAATCAGCGGGCAGGCTTCGGATATTTTCAGGCGATTGTAAATATCAATGCCGGCTTGTTGCAGCGTGTCCATTTCCTTGAGCAAGGCCGACGGTGACAGCACCACGCCATTGCCGATGTAGCACATGACATGCTCGCGCAGGATGCCGGAGGGGATCAGGTGCAACACGGTTTTTTTGCCGTTGATGACCAGCGTATGACCGGCATTGTGCCCGCCCTGAAAACGCACCACGCCTTGCGCGTGATCGGTCAGCCAGTCAACAATCTTGCCCTTGCCTTCATCGCCCCACTGTGTACCGATTACTACTACATTTTTTGACATTTTCAAATTCGCTTATTTCAAAATTTCATTTCGACTACGCGCCACGCGCCGTCGCGCAACACTAATTCACGATCACAATCCAATTCTGAACGTAGTGCTGGATTACCTTGCAGATCCACCACCACGGCTTCGCCTTGTGTGCGCAACTGGGATATTTTTTCTTGTAACGCGGCATCATTTTTATACGGCGCCAAGATGCCTTGGGCTTGCACTTGTTTAGGTGTCAGCCCATGCAACTGGCGTAAATCCATGCTGAAACCAGTAGCCGGACGGGCGCGACCAAAGCTCTTGCCTACGTCATCATAACGCCCACCGAGTGCGATAGCATCGTGACTGCCAGCATGATAAGCGGCAAACACCATGCCGCTGTGGTAGTGGTAGCCTCGCAATTCAGCCAGATCAATGCCCACGCTGTGCGCTAAGGGTTGCAAGGCTGCTGCGGCCTGTTCCAGTTCGTTCAGCGCTGCCGTTACTTCCGCATAATCGGGCAACTCGGCGCGCGCGCGCGCGATAACTTCCACTCCGCCGTACAACTGCGGCAAGGCCAGCAGCGCATTTTTCACTTCTGGTTTTAATTCGGCCACTAGTGACCGCAAGGCAGGCACATCTTTTCCTTGCAACGCATTGAACAGCGCGGCTTCCAATTCCTTGCTAATCGCGGCGCGCTTGACCAGCGCACGGAACAAAGCAACATGTCCCAGATCGAGATGCACACCTTGAATACCGAGCAAGGCCAGCGCCTCCAGCATCAAGCGCTGCACTTCCATATCGCTTTCCAGACCAGCGTGACCGTACAGTTCCGCGCCGATTTGCAGTTGCTCGCGTGTACGCATCACGCCCGCAGGCTGGGTGTGTAACACGCTGCCGACATAACACAAGCGGGTCACACCTTGACGGTTGAGCAAGTGCGCGTCTATGCGCGCCGCCTGTGGTGTGATGTCGGCGCGTAATGCCAGCGTACGTCCGCTCAACTGATCCACCAGTTTGAAGGTGCGTAGATCCATGTCATGGCTGTCACTAATCAATAACGACTCGACATATTCCAACAGCGGCGGCGCGACCAATTGATAGCCAGACAAGCGCAGTAACTCCAGCACCCCGGCGCGCATACGCTCGATGTGAGCCGCTTCGTCCGGCAGCATGTCTTGGATATATTCCGGCAACAGCCAATTTGAATGAGTCATCATTGGGTAAAAAATAACAGTAACAGACCAGCCAGCATAGTGGTCATGCCTACAAAACGGATTTGTCCATCGGTGAGCAGCAGCAATTTGCGGAACGCTTCGCGCCACAGGTCAGGAAACAGAAATGGCATGATGCCTTCGATGACCAACATCAATGCCAATCCGGTTAACCAATAAGTCAACATGAATACCAGTTACTTTTTTCCAGAGCCCTTCAGATACTTGAAAAATGCGGAACTCGGATCAAGCACCATGACATCGCTCTTGCTTCTGAAGCTTTGTTTGTAGGCTTCCAGGCTGCGGTAGAAAGAATAGAACTCGGCATTGCGGCCAAATGCAGCGGCATAAATAGATGCCGCCTTACCATCGCCCTCACCCTTTATTTTTTGCGCATCACGATAGGCATTGGCCAGTATCACTTCGCGTTGACGGTCGGCATCGGCACGGATTTTTTCGCTATCGGCATTACCCGTAGCACGCAATTCATTGGCTACCCGTTTACGCTCGGCATCCATGCGGCGATAGACAGAATCACTAATCTCAGCCGGAAAATCCACGCGCTTCAGGCGTACGTCCAACACTTCCACGCCAATTTTTCGTGCATCAAAATCAGCCTTGTCGCGCAGCACTTCCATAATCTTGTCGCGCTCGCCAGATACCACTTCGTTAATGGTGCGCTTGCCGAATTCCTCGCGCATACTTGAATTCACGGTCTGCATCAAACGGGTTTGCGCGCGCACTTCGTCGCCACCTACGCTGACGTAATACTGCTTGGCATCAATGATGCGCCACTTGACGAACGAATCCACCATCACGTTTTTCTTTTCTGCGGTGATGAAGCGTTCCGGCTCTACGCTATCCATAGTCAGGATGCGCGAATCAAAATAACGTACGTTTTGCACCAGCGGGGTCTTGAATTTCAGTCCAGGTTCAGTCTCCACCCTGACCATTTCACCCAGTTGCAACACGATAGCAGTCTGGCGCTGATCCACTACAAACGTGCTCAGGCTAATCAAAAGCAGTAAGGCAATCACGCCAACCATGATGCCGCCAAAATTTATTTTCATTATCTTGCCTCCCGATCACGACCACGCAATAACTCGCGCACTCGCGGCAAACCTGCTCCAATCTCATTTGCCACTGTAGGCGAAATTGCCGCTTGATCACCATTACTTGCTGCCTGACTATCGAACACTGGCGCGGCTGTGCTTTGTATTAGTTTATCCAAAGGCAGATAGAGCAAGTTGTTGCCGCCTTTTTGATCCACCATGACCTTGCTGGTGCTGACGTAAATTTGCTCCATCGCGTCTATATACATGCGTTCGCGCGTCACGCCCGGTGCCTTCTCATATTCCACTAACACCTGTTTGAAACGGCTGGCATCACCTTCTGCGGTCGCAATCACACGCTGTTTGTAGCCGCCAGCCTCTTCCATCAAACGCGCCGCAGCGCCCTTGGCACTGGGCACCACATCGTTGGCATAAGCCTGCCCTTCGTTCTTTTGCCGTTCGCGATCTTGTCCGGCTTTCACCGCGTCGTCGAATGCAGCTTGAACCTGCTCCGGCGGCTGTGCATTCTGCATGGTCACTTTGCTGACCAGAATGCCGGATTTGTAGCGATCCAAAATATCCTGAATCAGCTTGGTCGTTAACGCAGCCACTTGTTCGCGCCCTTCATACAACACAAAATCCATTTTGTTCTTGCCCACGATTTCGCGTATGGCAGTCTCTGCTGCCTGACGCACATTCTCATCCGGCGCGCGATTGTTGAACAGATAGTCAGCAGGGTCTTTGAGGAAATACTGTACGGCAAACTGGATGTCTATGATGTTTTCATCATCGGTCAGCATCAACGATTCTTTCAACACCTTGTTCTTGACGTTATCGCGGTAACCCACTTCCGCCGTTCGTACCTGACTCAAGCTGACCACCTCGACCGATTCAATCGGGAAAGGCATATGCCAACGCGGACCGGGCGGAGTCGTTTCAACCAGCTTGCCGAAACGCAACACCACGCCACGCTGGCTGGCATCCACGATGTAAAATCCGCTGGCAAGCCAAACCAGCACCACGATCACCACGATCAGGCCGATACCGCTGCCCATATTCTTGACCGAGCCACCCCCGCCCCCGCCCCCGTTGTTGCTACCGGAGCCGCCTTTCTTGATTCCAAACAAGGCAG
>JANONO010000081.1:0-4397 GCA_031420875.1 Gallionellaceae bacterium
CGCTCTTGACTCGACCGAGTTTGTCGTATTCAGTGTCTATACGGATAGCACGGCTGTCAAAGCCTGCAGTCTGGCTGCAGATTTCGCGGTTGAATTTGTCAAAATAAACGGTGCAGGTCGCCGTGCCTAACTTGCTTTCGCTACTGACACTCACACATGAACCTAAAAAAAGCAGTTGCCCCGTCTCCAAGACGAACAATTTGGCATAAATCGGAGGCGGACGTCTGGTTATTTTGGACACGATGTAGTTTAAAAGTACGTGCCATCGGTCTATCGTCGGCAACTGCTCCGCAATCATTTTTACATGCGCCAACGCTAGATGGATATTGGAAATCAACGCGATCAAACTCTTGCCTGCGGCATGCATTACGGTCAAATACAAGGTGCACTGTCCAGCGTGTTTGACCGCACGGCCTATACCTGCCAACAATAACGGCCTACTGGTAATCGCCTCCATTCGCGCATCCGGCTTAGCTGCACGACAGTACCAACTCCACCAGTTGTAAATCAACGCCACCGAGCGTGCCGATGTCTGATGAAACAACTAGCCATTCCACTTGGTTAGTAAAAGACACCAACCAAGTGGCTGGTTATGGCAACGCTCAATTTCTTGCGTTGAGAATCCGCCCCATCCCCACTGGTTCTTCAACTCATCAACCTACAAAAAGCAGTTGTCCGCAGATTACGCAGATTTCCACATATTAAACAAAGAATTGCCCTGTTTGGCGTACCCACCCTTTGAGTGGCGCTGCCATAACTGATAACTGCATGAAAATCTGCGTTAATCTGCGGATTGAACTGCGGTTTCCACGATCATGCCTCCATGATCCTAACTTCCGCTCCTCCAGGCTCATCTCACGGTGGAAACACATCCCTTCGTTCAGGCTCATTTATCATTGGACAAGGCTGGGATTCTGAAATATCCACTTTCCTGATACTATCGCGCCCTTCAAGTTTGCGACTCAAGCAATGAGCAATACACCTTTACAAGCCGTGCGCGGCATGAATGATATTCTGCCGGGCGAATCTCAGTTGTGGCTGTGGTTCGAGGATGTGGTGCGCGACTGGCTGGATAGTTACGGCTACCGCAATATCCGTATGCCACTGTTGGAACCAACCGCCTTATTCAAGCGCGCGATAGGTGAGGTCACCGACATTGTGGAAAAAGAAATGTACAGCTTTTCTGACAGCCTCAATGGCGATCAGCTGACTTTGCGCCCTGAGGGGACAGCCTCGTGCGTGAGAGCCGCATTGCAGCACAACCTGCTGTACAATGCGCCGCAGCGTTTATACTACAGCGGCGCAATGTTTCGTCACGAACGCCCGCAAAAAGGGCGTTACCGTCAGTTTCACCAGATCGGTGTAGAGGCATTGGGGTTTTCCGGCCCGGACGTGGATGCTGAGCATATTTTGATGTGCGCGCGCTTGTGGCGCAAGCTGGGTTTGCGCGAAGTTGCGTTGCAACTGAATACGCTGGGAGATGCGGCAGCAAGGCAGCGGCATCGCGCTAAACTAATCGTCCATTTTGAGCAGCATGTTGATCTGCTGGATGCGGATGCCAAGCGTCGGCTGCATAGCAATCCCTTGCGTATTTTGGATAGCAAGAATCCGGAAATACAGGCGCTGATTGCCGCTGCCCCCAATCTGATGGACGACCTGGAAGATGACGCGCTGCAACATTTTAATGCCGTGCAAGAAATTCTTCGCCGCCATGAAGTTGATTTTGAAATCAATCCGCGTCTGGTGCGCGGGTTGGATTATTACAATCGCACCGTGTTTGAATGGACCACCACCCGCCTCGGCGCACAGGGTACGATTTGTGCCGGCGGACGCTATGACGGCTTAGTCGAACAATTGGGTGGCAAACCTGCGCCAGCTTGTGGCTTTGCCATGGGCATCGAAAGATTGTTGGCGCTGATGCAGGAAGATGGCATGGCCGCTCCACCGCCGCAGTTGGATGTGTATGTGGTGCATCAAGGCGAGAGCGCGAGTGACATGGCAAGCATCGTGGCAGAACAATTACGCGATGCGGGAAAGCGCGTGATCTTGCATGGTGGCGGCGGCAGTTTTAAGTCGCAAATGAAGAAGGCAGATGCCAGCCTTGCGCGTTGTGCTGTCATCATTGGTGATGATGAGGTACACAGTGGCTTGCTCATCGTCAAGCCGCTCCGAGGCGGCGAGCAAGTGCAAGTGGCATTGGGCGATTTGTCCGAAAAAATTGATACTTTAATTTAATTTATATACGAGGAAAAAATGGCAATACTAGACACGCAGGAACAAGAACAGTTGGAGGCATTTAAGGCATGGTGGAAAGACAACGGCAAATGGTTATTGCTGGTGTTAGGCTTGGCTCTGGGTGGTTTTGCCGTCATCCAAGGCTGGAAATCTTATCAGGCTGGCCAATCAACGGAAGCGTTTACGCTGTATGACGAACTGGAAAAACAACTAGTCAGCAACGATCCTAAACGTATCAACGATGCCGCTGCGGCGATCATGGACAAATACAGTTCCAATGTCTATGCGCCACGGGCAGCCCTGACCGCAGCCCAATTCAACATTCAGGTTAAAGATCTGGCACAAGCCAAAACCCAGTTGCAGTGGGTCATAGACCACGCAGACGAATCAGCTTTGCAACAAACGGCTCGCCTCAAATTGGTCACAGTATTACTGGATGAAAAAAATTATGACGATGCGATAAAATTGCTGGACGCAAGCCACCCAGAAGCCTTTGATGGTTTATACGCAGACCTGAAAGGTGATGTGCTGAATGTCCAGGGTAAGACTGAGGAAGCTCGTGCTGCTTACCAACAAGCTTACGATAAAATTGATCCCAAGAGCTCTTATCGCAGCATGATTAAAACCAAGCTGGACGCGGTGGGCGGCGCTAAATGAATGAGCGCATTGGCGCATTGCTGCTTATGTTGGCGCTTGCTGGTTGTTCCAGCAACAGTGACGACTTAAGCAAGGATGCGGCAAAGCTAGTCGAATTCAAACAAACAGCCACACTGACAGAGCGCTGGCATGTGAATGTCGGCGATGCTGGAAAAAATAATTTGTCCCCTGCGATCATGTCCGACGCTATCTACACCGCTAATACCAAAGGTCAAATTTTTCGCTTGGCACGTGCTAGCGGCAAGCGCATCTGGCGCACCGACAGTGGATTTAACATCTCAGCCGGCGTAGGTGCAGGTGATGGCTTGGTGCTTATCGGAGGCGAGAAGGGTGAGTTGGCAGCCCTTGCCGAGGATGGCACGGCGCGCTGGACAACGCGAGTTTCCAGCGAAGTATTGAGCACTCCACAAATAGCCAATGGCGTGATCGTAGTGCGTACCGGCGATGGCCGCATTAACGGTCTGGATGCAACAGACGGCAAGCGCTTGTGGCTGTATGAACGCGCCATCCCCTCTTTAATCGTGCGTAGTCATACCGGGGTGTTAATCGAGCACGGTATTGTCTATGCTGGGTTTCCCGGAGGCAAGCTGGCAGCCATTGATCTGGCTACCGGGGCGCTAAAATGGGAAGCCATCGTGTCGCAACCGCGCGGGAATACAGAACTGGAACGCATCAGCGATGTTATCAGTACGCCGGTAACAGATGGCACACAGGTTTGTGCGGTGGCATTTCAAGGGCGTATTGCCTGCTTTGATTTAGCACAAGGCAATTTACTGTGGAGTCGTGAATTATCCAGCGACAAGGGCATGTCATTGTTGCGCGATCACTTGTATGTGACCGATGACAAGGGTGCCATACATGCGCTGGATAAAAATAGCGGCATATCCATCTGGAAAAATGATCAGTTATCTCTACGCCGCACCTCTGCCCCTTTAATAATCGGAAATCAAGTGCTGGTTGGCGACTTTGAAAGCTATTTGCATATTCTTAACATCGCGGACGGAGCACTACTCGCTCGCCTCAAAATAGATGGAAGCCCTGTTATCACTCCTCCACTCGCGCTTGACGATGGCTTCTTGGTGCAAACCCATAAGGGCGGTTTGTATTCAGTGGCGATCCACTGACTGAAAGTTTGAAATGTTACCCACGCTCGTTTTAGTAGGTCGGCCTAACGTCGGCAAATCCACATTGTTCAACCGCCTCACACGCAGTCGCGATGCCTTAGTCGCCGACCTGCCGGGGCTGACACGCGATCGTCATTATGGGCGCGGTCGTGTCGGAGAGCGGCCATTTTTGGTAGTTGACACCGGCGGTCTAGAACCCGTGGCCAAGGAAGGCATTCTGTTTGAAATGGCCAAGCAGACACGGCAAGCGGTGGACGAAGCCGACATCGTGCTATTTTTGGTAGATGGTCGTCAGGGCATCACGCCACAAGACAAAATTATTGCCGAGCAATTACGCAAAACCGGTCGCCCCGTGCTGCTATTGGTCAACAAGGCTGAAGG
>JANONO010000082.1:0-2932 GCA_031420875.1 Gallionellaceae bacterium
GCACCTCTAAAAATCCAAACTCCGTCGCGATGCTGCGTTGCTCCAAAAATTTTAACGCTTACATATCAAACATATGCGGCGCGCTAAAATTTTTCTCGCGCCTTGCCTAGCTTAGGATTTTGAATTTTTAGAGGCGCCCTATAGTTGGTTGAGGGTGGTGCGATCGCCGACGGCGACGTTGTAGATTTGGTTGGTTGGGTCTGTCCCACCACCTGCGCCCTCTCCTTGAAAAGCACCCCCGCACTCCCCCGGTGGGAGAGGGAGTGTGTTGATGGTGGCGGCGAGGAGGTTAATCTGCCGCACGTTTTCGATGTGATCCTTCAAAAAGCACACGCTCACCAAGGATTGAATATCTCAACGCCAGTCAGTTCGAAATCAGCCACGTTCCGTGTGACAACCGTCATTCCATGAACCAGTGCCGTTGCCGCTATCAGCGAATCCCGATCAGCTCGTGGGTCAGGCACGTGGAGTTTTGCACACCGTTGAGCAACGGCAACATCAATCGCGAGAATACGACCGGAGAACGCTGGCAACACATGACCATCGAGCCAAGTGCGGAGCAATGTTCCTTGCGTTGGGTCGCGCCGCTCGATCAAGAGTATCCCCGTTTCCAACTCCAGAATAGTGATGGCCGACAAGAACAAACTCGTTGCCGAAACGCTATCCGCCCATGCTTTGACGTTCTTGTCCGCCTTACCGGCTTTCGCTTTCCGCAATTCGGAAACAACATTGGTATCGAGCAAGTACATCAGGGCAAGTCCGCTGGCCGGTAAATATCATCGCCCAACCGAGGCGGTTCGAAATCAATGTCTGCAACGCCAGGCATCGCCAGCAACTCAACGATACTCGTCTGACTGCGTGTGACCCTCTGATATTCTTCAATGGTCAGTAACACGTGCGCAGGCCGACCACGATCCGTAATGAACACCGGGCCGGAACTGGCTGCTTTCTTCGCCCCGCTGGCATCTTGGTTAAACTCTCGACTGGATAATGTAGTGATAGTCATAATCGCCTCCACTGCGTTGTAATGTAGCAACGTTACTACGCTTGTAAATGTTCGGCAATAGATTCGGCAATAGATTTCTAAAGAAAAC
Source organism: Gallionellaceae bacterium (assembly GCA_031420875.1). Classification (GTDB taxonomy): domain Bacteria; phylum Pseudomonadota; class Gammaproteobacteria; order Burkholderiales; family Gallionellaceae; genus Nitrotoga. The sequence goes on from JANONO010000082.1 coordinate 1,095, forward strand.
ACCAAATTAAGTCGTCACACCGGCGAAGACCGGTGTCCAGATGATTGAAAACACTGGATTCCGGCCTTCGCCGGAATGACGAATCAGGACTTGATCGGCGCTTCCTTAATTGTGTCGGTGCGAATCCCACCTGATTTACAACTCTCACGTCATGCCCTCCATTTGAAGGCATTGCACAATATCTGCATACGCTCGGCTTGTTCGGGTTGCTGCTTGGCGCGCAACACGCTCTCACGCACGAAGGCCAAAAGTACAGCAAGGAAGAATGCAAGCAATGTCGCCAGAATCACAATCATACTGCGCTTGGGTTTGGATTTATTTTCCGGCGGAGTGGCTTGATCCAGCACTTGTATCAGCGGGAAATCTTTGGCTTCGTCCAGCTTGGACATTTCGAATTGCTTGGCAAGGATCTCCCATACCGCTTCCTGATATTTCACGTTGCGCACAGCATCCATATACTGCAAGTTGGTATTGGGCGTTTTGTCTAGGTGAATTTCAGCATTGGTCAGCTTGTCTTGGGCTTGTTTCATTTGCTGGTCAAAAAATATCCGCTTCTGCGATGCATCGGTAAGCGCTAAGTTTTGCATCATTTTGGCAAGCTCTTCGACAAAGGCATTTGCCATGTCAGCCGCGCGTTTCGGGTCAAGATCGCTTACTTCGACGGTGATCACCCCATCTTTTCCAGCGGTAAAAATCGAATTGCTCTCGAGTGCTTTCAGCGTATCGGTCAGCGTCTTCGCTTTATAAAACTGCTGCAAACCAAAACGGTTGACGATTTTTTCCCTGATGGTGCGGCTCTTGAGCATGGCGAGATATATATCGGCTGGATTTTTGATACCCATCGCTCCGCCCGCCAATCCAGCAAGTCCACCCAGCTGCCCCAACAATGCGCTGGCTGAAGACTGCGCTTGCTGTGGCGGCAGAATCCGAGCCGTGCCAGTGTAAACATTGGACATGAGCAGTGTCACTCCGACTGCCAGCAGCGCAGCCCCCAGCGTGACCTTCAGGATCATCGCCTTGTGTTTTGCAAGGACGATCAGCAAGTCGAGCAGGTTGATTTCGTCGTCGTCCGGCATCGCTTGCAAAGGGGGGGGCAAGGTTTGGTTCTCAGTCATAAAGTTTGATGGTTACCGTTTTTGGCTCTATGTAAAATACAGTGTGTAGTCAATTTTCAATTTTTTGAGGAAGAAGTAAATCCGTTCGTCCTGAGCCTGTCGAAGGATGGGCGAATTTACTGTTCGCCAAGCGAGAAACTTCCGACCAGTCGCCACGCATCATGGCCTCTTTTTTCTTGCGGCTCCAGCCCTTGATTTGCATCTCGGCGGACAAGGCTTCTTCTCGTGTGACACATTCCTGCGACCAAGCAAGCACCACCGGACGACGCGTTGCAGTATAACCCTCGCATTCCCCGGCCTGGTACTGGCCAATGCGCCTTTCAAGATTGTCCGTGTGTCCGGTGTAATAGCTGCCATCGGCACAGCGCAGGATGTAAACCCAAAACATTTCGTTTGTCCTTATTTTCGCGTATCTGCACGTCCTTCGACAAGCTCAGGACGAACGGATACTATGAATTCACACTGAATTGTGCCTAATGGATTATCTGGGTTAAAGGGCACTTCTAAAAATCCAAACTCCGTCGCGATGCTGCGTTGCTCAATAAATTTTAACGCTTACATATCAAACATATGTGGCGCGCTAAAATTTATTTCGCGCCTTGCCTAGCTTAGGATTTTGAATTTTTAGAGGCGCCCTAAAGCCAATAAGAAGTGCGCGTCATCACCCCAGAAGCCATTTTCATCAGTTGTTTCACTGGCAGCGGCAGTTCCGCACCGCCTAAC
>JANONO010000083.1:0-3373 GCA_031420875.1 Gallionellaceae bacterium
AACCATCATTTCAGCGGTTTTACGCCACCTCGCCGACCAAAGCCAAAGGCGATTCGATAAACATCTGGCATCTGGATACGACCATCCGCCATCCGCTGTATGACCCCCAAGTCTTCGAGATCCTGTAGCACACCCAACTCACGATCTTCAAGATGGGGAGGAGGAAGTTTGACATCCCCTACCAACTTATTATCCTGAAGACTTTCAATAGTTTTGTTCTTTTGCCAAAGCGTGATCATGTCTTTGGGATCACAAGGCACAGTAATGCTTCCTTTGAGCGGCTGCATCAGCGACTCAACCCACGGGTAGTCCTCTCTTGAAATTTCATCCACTCGAATTTGCGATGCCTCTTGCACACCTGCCTCTATGGCCTTGTAATGCAGCGCATACTGCCAGTCATCGGGAGGCACCTCTTTCTGCACAGCATGTCGCAAAGCTGCAACAAAACTGCGCGGACTCACTTGATCTCGACCATCTATTAGATGATTGGGCAACCAAGTATAAGGAAAACCTCGCTTCGGCCCCTTCCCCATTGCTGGTCCGGCAATCGCATGAAACACTTCCCGCTGTAAAGATTCATTTGTACGCAAATCTGTAGGGACTAGCCAAGCATCACTTTCCTCATCGCGTCGCCATTTCCCTTCGAACATTAGTTCGCAGTTGTCTCTAAACATTTTCCCGTGTGTATCTGTGTTCCCTAAGCAGTGAAAAAGGAGTGCATAGAGATCAACCCGCCGCCAAGTCAAAGTTATTTTTTTCAATTTTGAAAAATCTGGAAATGCGCGTATTTCACGATCTTCCAACATGTCTGGACGCACGAATAGTTTTAATCGCAACGCGCGGGATGAGCGCAAGTCCAGCGCGAGTTGAAACAATGCTCTAGCCAGCGGGCGTATCCCCTGCCAATCGTTTGCCAAACGATCCAAGCCGTCAAATAACACCAGCCTTACCTTATGATCTCGCGCAAGTTCTTGGTCAACTTGATAGAGCAGGTTATCGTAATCCTCCGCATGCTCGGAAACCCATTTCACCATGTCCGTCCACTTTCCTGGAGCTCTTGGAAATGGGGCAGGGAAATCGGCATGGACAGCAAGAACTGCTTGCCAAATATGACGAGGCTCATAAGTTTTATTGAGGCTCGACAAAGTATCCTTGCTAGGCCAAGCATTGGGAAACAATCCCACTCCGTAACCTTGAGAAATTTCGATGTTTCCACTAATACGAGTTTCAGGGAAAACGGATTCCAAATACTTGCGGTGCTCCGCCGAGTTAAGCACCGCCCACCAATGACTCTTCCCCGCACCACGCATACCTTCAACAATAGTATTTTCGGGATCGAGCGCACGAGCATGACTAGGCGGCACATAGGTAAATTTTGGAGTTCGTGCAGGAGCAGATGACGCTTGATCGTTATCAGGCAGTGCCTCCAGCAATGCCTGACGCATATTCATTTTAGGGAAAAACAGCGTTCTCATTTGTTCCCCTCAATATATTTCAATGCTCCCGCAAAGAAATTACCAAAACTCGCCTCAATTTCTATATCCGTAAACAAACCTTGACTCAACAACAACGGGTCGAACTCCTGAAAACGGTTATTCCAATTAATTCGCAATGGATAGTGAGGAGCACTTTCAACTTCAAGATCAAAATTGAATGCATCACTTGCCTCACCAGGTCGAATTTCCTCATAAAGGGTTTCAGAAAATAACTCATAAGATTTCTCTAGGAAGTCTCTTGCTCGCTTAGCTTGGTCACTCTCAGGAAAAAGAGCCTGCACAATAGCTAACCTCTCCCGAACATCGACAGCAATTTCTGGGTGCGATTGCCAATGTGAAAAAAGAAGCTTATAGCCCTGCCAAGACTGCTCTGTATCTGTGGCAAACAAAAAGGCGGTTGATGCTAAACCTACAATACTCACCGCAGCAAGATCATGTAAACCTGCGCGACTATCAATCAATACGACATCAGGCTTTTCCATGTCTTCCAACTTTTGCACTAAGCGATGAATCCGCCGTGTAAAAGACTCAGAATGATTATCCACAGCCACATCAGCATATGCGCGAGACAGCTTGTCGAGATAGAACAAGTCGCCCTGTCCCATAGCAGCAGCAACCCGTATTTCCTTTTGGGTGGATTCAGACAGAGGGCTCACTGAAATCATGCGGCGTAACACTTCGTCGCCTTGACCAACCGCATCCTCAATCAACCAATCCACAACTCCGAAATCTGCCAAGCGATCCTGTGGCAGTAACAGCCCGGACAATCCAGGCGATTCGAGATCAAGATCAATTAACAAAACTTTTTTACCAGAATTGGCCAGCTTGTATGCCAGCATGGCAAGCGCAGTTGAGCGACCAACCCCTCCTTTAATGCCAAAAAATACCAGCCTTGGTGGCGCACCCTCTGAGTTTTCTTTTGGGATAAGCCAATCCTGTCCGGTAACTTGACGATCCAGCACACGAATTGCGGTGTCTGAATTTGGTGGACTCCATTGTAATATTTCAGCACTTTTGAAAACACTATCTGGATCAAAAAAATCCTCACGGCACAACACACTGCTTGTCGCCGTATTGCAATAGACTCCCAAGGAAGACAATCCTTTTTCCAAGCTCGAAATGATTTCTTCACAATCACTTCTGGTCGCATCTATAGCAACTCTGATTCTTCCGTGAATATCACGAATTACCAAAAGCGAATCAATACTGGCTGGCAAAATTTGTGCCGAAATTAGCTCAGCAACCTTAGGCAGAACTTCGTTAAAAAACACTGCGCGATTATTCATTTCAACACCCCATCTAAAGATGCACTATCTAGCATTCCCATCACTTCTTTGGCTGCTACTTTCCATCCGGGCAATGAATTGGGGATATCAGCATCCGCCCAATAACGATGGTCAGTAGCCCAATCAGAAAAATTGGTGATATTGGGTATCAATGCAGTGTATTTTGCGCCATTCCGCCCTTGTACGTTATGTGCATAATTTCGTATGTCGCCAATTGTATTCACAAGCTTTTGTACATGCTCACGAATCTTCGGCACACCTGCGGGTGGCTTCCACACGGGGGAGCCGTCTGTCTCGGTGGGATAGCCAAGTGACACTAACAATGCTTTGATACCACACTCTGCGGAGAAGCCATACAACTGTCCTGCATTTCCCGCTCGACCATTTTTTTCAAGCAAATCTGCATCATGCCAATGACGCTTGGCAGCCAACGGAAAATCAGCAGTAGCTGGCATAACTCCCCTTAAATCTCACGCAGCAATCGGAACGGCTGCCGGCTGTTTGCTCAGCAAAGTGATGAGCGTGGTGAGCTGATCGCGCATCTGGCGTCTATCCACGATCATGTCGATGGCACCGTGTTCCAGCAGGAAC
>JANONO010000084.1:0-1547 GCA_031420875.1 Gallionellaceae bacterium
TCACGTCAGGTCTGGCGCTTCTTCAAAAACTGTTTTGCCTGCCAACACGAGCCAGCGCGCTATAAACGTCAGCTTGAGCCACTATTAAGGGGCTACCTTTGAAAGATGCCGGACACCGTTACCTAACGGGTGACACCCATCAATGACAACAAAGCCAATTGCCATCTGGGTTGCATCTGAAATAGATGCGGTCAACTGAGATTCTTAGAATTATTCGGCGCACGAAAACCGATAGCCACTGCCGCGCACAGTTTGAATAAGGCTGTCCAGGCCAGATGGCTCAAGCGCTTGACGCAGGCGGCGGATATGGACATCCACCGTGCGTTCTTCCACGAATACGTGATCGCCCCACACCTGATCGAGTAATTGCGAGCGGTTATACACACGCTCGATGTGGCTCATAAAAAAATGTAGCAAGCGAAATTCGGTCGGCCCCAAAGCAACTGTGATGCCGTGGGCGCTGACGCGGTGCGTGGCCGGAGACAATTCCAGCCCGGCGATGGTGAGCGTTTCTTTACTCATCTCCGGTGCACGGCGGCGCAACACGGCATGGATGCGCGCCATCAGTTCGCGCGGGGAAAACGGTTTAGTGATGTAGTCGTCCGCACCCGATTCCAGACCCATGACTTTATCGCGCTCATCCGTGCGTGCAGTCAGCATGATAATGGGGATGTTGTGCGTACGCTGCTCGGCGCGCAGGCGGCGGGCTATTTCCACTCCGCTGCTGCCGGGCAGCATCCAGTCAAGCAGGATTAAATCTGGTAGTTCACGGTTGATGTGATCCCATGCACTAGCGGCATCCAATGCCTGAGTCGCGCGGTAACCGCATTGTGCAACATTGATCGCCAGTAACTCCTGTATTGCAGGTTCGTCTTCCACTATTAAAATATGCGCTGTCATTTTCTTTCACCTCGCCGACATTAAAAACAGCTTACGATGATATGAAATAATTGTGACAACAACATGACAGTCAGGTGTGCTATTGAATAATATGATGATGACGGCGCGTCAAATCGGGCAACAGCGAACCGACCAGCATTCCCAACGCGCTCAACAACAGCCCGGCCAATTGCGGTGGCCACAGCCCTTCCGGGTTGAAAATTTCGAGCAATAACCAACTAGACAGCCCGGCAATTATAGCGAACAGCGCGCCTTGGCTATTGGCGCGCTTCCAGTATAAACCGCACACCAGCGGAATGAAGGCCACAACCAGCGTTACCTTGTAGGCATTGCCCACCATTTCATAAATACTCGCATCAGAATTCATGGCAAACAGGGTGACGGCAAAAGTAAAGCACACCACCACTGCGCGCATGGTCCACAGTAAATGGCGATCACTCTGGTGGCCGATGATGCCCTTGAGGATATTCTCGGTAAAGGTAACAGAAGGTGCGAGCAAAGTACCGCTGGCCGTACTCATAATCGCGGACAGTAGCGCACCAAAAAATACCACCTGCGCGAATATCGGTGCGTGATTCATAATGAGCGTCGGTAAAATTTTCTGAGCGTCGTTGTCAATTAACGAAGACACCATAGCAGGATCAATC
>JANONO010000085.1:0-2016 GCA_031420875.1 Gallionellaceae bacterium
GCTTGGCCAGCAAGGGTTGCGCTAGAAGTGCGTACAGCTCAGCCGCCCACGGAAACAAACAAGCAAACACCACCGCTAGTGCTACAAAGGAATGCAGCAAGCGGGTACGCAATTCGATTAGGTGGGAGATGAAGTTTTCGCTGGCACTCATAAGGGAACCTCTAAAAATCCAGATTTCATCCCAACTGCTGCGTTGCGTAAAAAAATTTCTTGCTTACATATACCCCATATGCGGCGCTGCGAAACTTTTCCCGCGCCTTGCATTTGGGCGAACTCTGAATTTTGAGAAGCTCCCTTAATCAATGGGGAATTTTTTCTGCTCGGCAGGGATCTGCTCGACAGCGCTGTTGAATTTCTGCATTTGCTGATCGGCAGTTTGTGCCATCTGCTTCACACCTTGTTCGACAAGGTTGGCTTCCTGCTGAACTTGTTGCTGCAATTGACGAAACTCTTCCACCGCCATGTCGCGCGCAATGTCGGCTTTGACCCCATTAACATAGCGTTGTGCGCGCCCCCATAAATGTCCAAGCGTACGCGCCACTTTGGGCAAGCGTTCCGGGCCGATGACGATAAGCGCGACCACTGCAATCACCATCATCTCGGAAAAACCAACGTCGAACATAAGCGCTCGTCAGGCTATACGTTGGTGTGGGTTTTATCTTTCACTTCGCCTTCGATAGTGTGCCCACCTTGCTGCACCTGCTTGGGCGCATCTTCCTCGCTCTTCATGCCTTCCTTGAAGCCCTTGACCGCACCACCCAAATCGCTGCCCATATTACGCAATTTTTTAGTGCCGAAAATCAACACCACCACCAACAACACGATCAGCCAATGCCAAATACTGAATGTACCCATTTCTATCTCCTAATGAATTAGTTGCGCCTTACCATAGGCGGAATGTTACCCCCACCGAGGATGTGAATATGCAAATGAAACACTTCCTGCCCACCGCCTTTGCCAGTATTAATCACGGTGCGAAAGCCATTGCCCAAACCCTGCTCTTTAGCTAATTTAGGTACAAGCAACATCATCTTGCCCAACAAAATAGCATGGCTTTGTTCTGCCTGCGCCAGCGATTCCAGATGCAGCTTGGGAATCAGCATGAAGTGTATCGGCGCAGCCGGATTGATGTCGTGAAAAGCGAAAAACTCCTCATCCTCATACACTTTACGGCAGGGGATTTCACCGCGAATAATCTTGCAAAAGATGCAATCGCTCATTTCCGCTTTGCCTTTTCTTCTATGCCCGACAAACCTTCACGCCGCGCCAATTCCTGCAACACATCTTGCGCGCTCAAACCATGTTGTGCCAGCAACACCATGCAATGAAACCACAAGTCGGCGGTTTCATAGACCAAGTGAGTTTTATCCCCCTCTTTGCTGGCCAAAATAAGTTCAGTCGCCTCTTCGCCGATTTTTTTCAGAATGGCATCTTCGCCCTTGCTGAACAATTTGGCGACATAAGAAGTTTCTGGCGCAGCCTGTTTGCGCGCGTTCAGCGTCTCGGTTAATCGTTGCAGAATGTCGTCACTCATTTTGCCCGTACATTTGAATTGGGGTATATCTCATTCGGATTCTTGATAACTGTATCCATTTCCACCCATTGCCCCTTTTCCAGCTTGCTGAAAAAGCAACTGACGCGCCCAGTGTGGCAAGCGATGCCGCCGACCTGCTCAATTTGTAACAACAATACATCACCATCGCAATCGAGGCGGATTTCCTTCACCTTTTGCAGGTGACCGGATTCTTCACCCTTGTGCCACAACTTCTTGCGCGAGCGCGACCAGTAAACCGCCTCGCCCAATTCCACAGTGAGTTTGAGCGCATCTCTATCCATCCACGCCATCATCAACACTCGACCGCTAACGGCATCCTGCGCGATGGCAGAGACCAAGCCATCTTCCGACCAGTTCACCTTGTTGAGCCATGATTCACTCATAAAATTCTCCGCGTAACTGCTGCGCTTGGTAATGCTTTGTCGAAATGTGGCTCAAAATCCTCATGTATGAACTTATAC
>JANONO010000086.1:0-4961 GCA_031420875.1 Gallionellaceae bacterium
CCCACACTGCTACCCCGGGCGTTGCGTATGAATAGATCAGCAACAGCGACATCATTATCCAGCGTGTGCGGTACAGCAATACGCGCAAGCGCACGGCAGACAAAAAATATGCTAGCAACAGTAGTGGCGTACCCCCAAGCAGCAATGCCGCCCCGGCCAGCGATTGCAGCGCGACAACCAGCACCAACCAAAGGACGATGAAAACGGCGGGATGGGGTATCTGCCAGCAATGCGCTTTTAGGATTTGTATTTTCATCCTTGGAATAACCACAGATCGTTCATCTGTGGTTATTAGGATTAATTGTTAGAGGGTCGTAAAAGCTAACAGCTTCGGGGTAAGTCAAACCGCGACACAAAACAGACTCACGAATAATCACAGTTGCTTCAACAACACCTCTGCGGCTGCGCGCTGTTGCTCGTCCCCTTCTTGCACCACCTCGTCCAATATCTCGCGCGCTCCAGCTACATCGCCCATTTCTTTATACGCATTGGCTAGATCGAGCTTGGTGGCTACGTCATGCCAGTGCTCATCTTTTCCATCTGCGGTGGGTGGGGAAAGGGAAGCTGGCTTTGCAGGCTGAGCTAGGTTCAGGCTTATTTCGGCCATATCAAAATCCAACATGGGCTTGGCCGCAGCTTGCGCTGGAGCAGCTTCAATTTTATTGGCTGCGGGAATATCCAGCGTAAAGGTCAGACCCATATCGGCTTCCGCCGGAGCAGCCACTTTCGGCATTGCTTCCTTCGTCGACGAAGCGGGAGCAACACTAGCCGTCACATCAAAAATAAGATCATCCAATTCTTTTGCTGACGTTTCGGCACTGACTGCGCCTTGCACAGCTGCGACTGGACGACTGCCAGTCACGTCAAAATCCATAGGTGCATTTAATACTAAGGTGCTGTCGAAATTTTGTTCCTTACTGACTGCGGCTACTTTCGTTGTGGCCAGACCCAGATCAAAATCCATAATAGGTGACTGTGCTGCGGCCGCACCTACATCAAATATAACTTCAGGTTTGGAAACAACCGGGGATGTGACAGATTGCGCCACCGCTGCTGCCTTGCCACTGCCGCCGTACATCGGGTTGTTCGGCTCCAACTTAAGACCCATGATAGATGCCTGCTCCCATGACTTAGCATCACCGGAATCTTTCAACTGTTGAGCAATAGCAGAAAACGCGGTCACATCTCTACGGTTCAAATAAATGGACAGCAACTTGAGGTGAACTTGGTGATGAGCTGGGTTTTTAATCAGCGCATCTTTGAGAATTTCTTCAGCTTGTTCATCGCGGCCAAAATTCAAGAACAGATCCGCCTCACTAATTGGATCCACCTCTTCGACCTGAGAATTGCCATTACTAGTAGCAGCGCCCGAACTAGGATTAGAAGCAGCCACATTAACCATTGTAGTAGTGAAATCGCCAGTTTCCGGGGAAGGAGCTATAGGCGCAGTAATCCGGCCAGCGGCATTACCTTCGTCACTCTCAAACATTCTGCGTTTACGTCGCTGAGCACGCTGCCTTAGCACAACTCCCAAAACTACTAGCCCCAGCAACACAACCGTCGCTACTCGATACAGTGGCTCGCCTAAAAACTCATCCAGCAAGGAAGGTTGAGCGGGTGGCGTAGTGGCTTGCACTACTGGCTTTGCTTGTTCAGCAGTGTCGATAGCGGCGACCGGGGGCGTTGCTTGCGGCAGCACTTCTAGCTTGGTGGTATCCGTTTTAGTTGCCGGCGCAGCAGCTTGGTTTTTCAACTCTAGCAAGCGCTGCATAGCCTTAACATTTTTTTCCAATAGCGCCGCACGATCTTTGTTTTCTGCGACCGCCTTACCCTTGGCTATCGCCTCTTCTTCCTGCGTTTGTGCATCGTCCGGTGTATCTTTGGCCTTACTGCCCCCAACAGCATGGTCACCCGGTGCTTCACCCTTGGATAACCTAACCACTTCTTTAGCCGATTCTTTAGCTGGAGGAGTTTGGTCAGTGACCGAGGCGCTGATTTTGCCCGACGCTTCCTGCGTCGGTGTTTGTTCCGTAACCGCCACACTGGCTGCCGCGAGCCGTTGCCTGTACGCATGCCAATCGGCGACTTGGATACGAATTTCTTTTACGGCCTGAGCCTGCGTCAACTGATCCAAATCAGATTGATCTGGCATACGCAGGATTTTTCCTGCCTGCAAGCGGTTCATATTTTTGCCGTTAAATTTTTCGGCATTGACACGATACAGCGCGACTAACATGCGCTCAACACTCACATCAGAGGATTTGGCCAGGTTAGCAATCTGGTGCAATGTGTCGCCACGCTTCACCGTAATATCACCCGAAGATATGTTATCTTTTGCTTTGTCAGCCTCAGCCTCGGCTGTATCCGATGTTGTCTCGCTAGCTATTTTTCCTTCCGTTGCTAAAGAATCACTCTCGGCAGCCATCACACCTGATGCTGCGTCCTCTCCGGCGCTCATATCAGACCCAGAATCCATCTCCGGCACAGAACCCGCTTCTGGTACAGCGCTGGCCTCTGGTACGAAGCTCACCTCTGATTCCAATTCTGCTATCGGTTCAACAGGCTTTACCTCTGCCGCTTTGGGTTGATCCGCAGCATAGCCCGGCGGATCAAGGAGAAAGGTGTATTCGCGCAATAATTTTCCGGATGGCCAGCTTAGCTCGACCAACAGGCTCACGAATGGCTCATTAATGGGTTGCAGGGAGGTGATGATGAGATAAGGACGATCGCTGCTGGGGTTGGTCTCGATCTTGAATTTCAACTTCGGCAAGCTATAAGGGTAATCCAAGCCCGCAGACTTGAACATTTCAGGTGATGCTAGGCGCACAGACAGGTTGTTTGTTTCGGCTTTGCTGGCCGTATCTATCTCGACCTCCAGCTTTAACGGCTCGCCCAAAGCGGAAGTCAGATTGATGCCTCCCATCCCCACAGCCAATGCCAAACCTGGCATGGCTAAACCCGCAACAATTGCTAATGCTTTAATAAATGATTTCAGCACCCAGCCACCTATATTATTTATCTACACACAATCAACATAACATCAAGAGGTTACCAGCACAAGCTAAAAATACACATTAATGTTCTATTGCAAGTAATTTTTCACCAAAATTTCGGCAATTTGAATGCTATTGAGCGCCGCGCCCTTGCGTACATTGTCGCTCACCACCCACAAATTCAAACCACGCGGATGCGAAATATCCTCGCGTATGCGCCCAACAAAAGTTGCATCCTGACCCGCTGCCTCAATAGCCGTGGGGTAGCCGCCCGGCTCGCGTTTATCCAGCACAGTCACGCCCGGCGCTTTTTCCAGCAAGGCGCGCGCCTCAACGGCAGTGATTTTTTTATGGGTCTCGATATGCACCGCCTCGGAATGGCCGTAGAACACCGGCACCCGCACCGCAGTCGGGTTGACCATGATGCTTTCATCTTCCATGATCTTGCGGGTCTCCCACACCATTTTCATTTCCTCCTTGGTGTAGCCATTTTCCATGAACACATCAATGTGCGGCAGCACATTAAAGGCGATGCGCTTGGGATAAACCTCAACCGTCACATCCTGATGATTGAACAAGGCGCGAGTCTGCTCTGCCAGTTCATCAATCGCCTCCTTGCCCGTGCCAGATACAGCTTGATAAGTGGCGACGTTGATACGCGCGATACCCACTGCATCGTGTATAGGCTTGAGCGCCACCAGCATCTGGATGGTGGAGCAATTGGGATTAGCAATGATGCCGCGATTTTTATATTGCGCGATGGCATGTGGATTCACTTCCGGCACCACCAGCGGAATATCGTCGTCATAGCGAAAGTGTGCGGTGTTATCAATGACCACACAGCCAGCCGCTGCCGCAATCGGCGCATATTTTTCTGACACGCTACCGCCTGCGGAAAACAAGCCGATCTGCGCCTTGGAAAAATCAAAACCTTCCACATCCAGCACAGTCATTTCGCGGCCTTGAAAGGTCACAGTGGAGCCGGCAGAGCGGCTAGAAGCCAGCAGATATAAATTTCCCACAGGGAATTTACGCTGCTCCAGTATGGACAGCATAGCCTCGCCTACCGCGCCAGTCGCGCCTAAGATACATACGTTATATTTCTTGCTCATTACATTTTCTTTCTCAAAAAATTAGCCCGTAGGGTGGGCAGGTTTCTGTGCCCACGCGGAAAATATTCCGCCCACCGCGTGGGCACAAGATCGTGCCCACCCTACAAATTCTTAACCACCGCATCGCCCATAGCATCCGTACCTACCTTGTCCATACCTGCTTCGGCAATGTCTGCCGTGCGTAATCCCTGCTGCAAAGCTTTACGTACCGCAGTCTCGATGCGCTGCGCCACATCCTCACGCGCAAAAGTGTAACGCATCATCATCGCTACCGACAAAATTGTGGCCAGCGGATTAGCGATATTTTTGCCTGCAATATCCGGTGCAGAACCGTGGCACGGCTCGTACAGCCCCTTATTGTTCGCATCCAGCGAGGCCGAGGGCAACATGCCGATGGAGCCAGTCAGCATCGAAGCCTCGTCCGACAGAATATCGCCGAAAATATTGCCGGTTACGATTACGTCAAACTGCTTGGGCGCGCGCACCAGTTGCATGGCGGCGTTGTCCACATACATGTGCGACAAGGCAACTTGCGGATATTCCTTGGCCACTTCGGTCACCACTTCGCGCCACAACATGCTGGTGTCCAGCACATTGGCCTTATCTACCGAGCACACTTTTTTATGACGTTTCATGGCAATCTGAAATCCAACATGCGCCACGCGGCGGATTTCTGATTCACTGTATAACATCGTATCAAAACCCTGGCGCTCACCACTTTCCAACGTGCGCACACCGCGCGGCTGGCCGAAATAAATGTCACCCGTGAGTTCGCGCAGAATCATAATGTCCAACCCCGACACCAGCTCCGCTTTCAGGCTGGAGGCATTCACCAGTTCGGGATACACCAGCGCCG
>JANONO010000087.1:0-3230 GCA_031420875.1 Gallionellaceae bacterium
TCCTTCTTGTTACGCAGCGACAAATGGATATGTCCGCTTTGCCCCGGATAATCTTGCGACCATTTCGCCATGAAGGTTGCCATCAAGCCATGCCGCTGCGCCAGCACTTTGACGAAGGTCTTGAACAGCATTGCCTTGTCGGCCATCGCGCACGCCTCGTCCACCGTCAGCGCGGCTTCTACCACGCCGGGGCCGGTCTCGGTGTGCAAGCCCTCGATCGGCATATCCATGCGCTCGCACAGTTCCAACAGCTCGTGATAAAACTCGGCATTCACCGAATTGCGTAGCGTCGAATATCCGAAGTAACCGGGCGTCCAGGTCTGCAAATCACGGTAGCCTTTTGCGCGCACTGACTCCGGCGTTTCCTTGAACATGAAGAATTCATACTCAAGTGCGGCATAGACATCAAAGCCCATCGCTTCGGCTTTTTCAAGCACACGGCGCAACACCGCGCGTGGACAGATTGCTTCCGCATCACCGACGAATTCACCGAGGAAGAACAACATGTCGCCATCGCTGCCAGGCTCAAACGGCACATCGCGACAAGTATGCGGCAGCAGCCGCACTTGGGCATCGGGATAGGCGGTGTGCCAACCAGTGTATTGAACATTGTCATATAGCTGGTCGTTCGAATCCCAGCCCAGCACGACATTGCAGAACGACAAGCCCGATTTGAGCGATGAGATAAATTTATCCTTCGATAAATATTTGCCACGCAAAATGCCATCCATGTCCGCCACCGCCACCTTGATATGAGTCAGTCGCCGCGCCTCGACCAGCGCGATGGCATCCTCTATTGTTTTCACTTCGCGAGCTTGCATCGTTATTTCCCATCTCAGAGTTGAAATTTTATGGCCGCTACTGTGCTGCAATTACAGGTGCTGAACTATTGGGCTGGAACGGCTACTCCCCGCCCTTTAGTAAGGCCTTGAGATCAGCGAATGGCTGATGGGTAGCTGATAATTCAGGCTCGCTGCCGGGCACACGTCCGACAGAATCCAAATATCTTGAATGCTCGTTGTCGTGGCAGTAGATGCACAACAATTCCCAGTTGCTGCCATCGGGGGGGTTGTTGTCGTGATTATGATCCTTGTGATGGACGGTCAATTGTTGAAGGTTGGTGCGGGTAAATTCGCGCGCACAGCGGCCACATACCCAAGGGTAAAGTTTGAGCGCCTGCTCCCGATAGCCCTGCTCACGCTGCTCGGCGTTGCGTCTGGCCTCGGCGACAACGCGATCCAGTTTGGAAGTGTTGGGTGTTTTACTTGTTGACATAACCAATGCCTTTCAGATGAAGCGGTACGCTGTACCGTTAATCGTAAAATTGTAATCAGTAACACTGATTTATAGCTTGCCCGGTCAAGGTATCGTCACCGCTTTAATCAATTCTCGCGCCAGCATATCGTTATTTTGTTTTGCGTGTTCGCCAACTACTTGCAGGCGGTGGCTAGTCACGCCGGGTAGCACGGTTTGCACATCTTCGGGAATGACCGCATCGCGCTCATGTAGCAAAGCCCAGGCGCGCGCAGCAGCAAGCAGGGCGAGCCCGGCGCGTGGCGACAGGCCGTGTGTGTAGCGCGCCGATTCGCGGGTGTGGCGCAAGATGTCTTGCACGTAATCCAGTAGCGCGGGCGAAACAAACACATCGCGTACACGCTTTTGCAGTGCGAGCAGCTCGTTACTTTCCATTTGTGGTTTGAGTTGAGAAATAATCTCGCGCCTATCCACACCGGACAGCAAGCCGCGCTCTGCCCGTGCATCGGGATAACCCATCTGGATACGCATCAGGAAGCGATCCAGTTGCGATTCGGGCAGCGGAAACGTGCCCAGATGATTGCTGGGATTTTGCGTGGCGATGACGAAGAATGGCGCGGGCAAGGTGCGGGTTGTGCCTTCGATAGTGACTTGCTGTTCTTCCATTGCCTCTAGCAGCGCACTTTGCGCCTTGGGCGTGGCGCGATTGATTTCGTCGGCCAGAACCATCTGCGCAAAAATCGGGCCGGGGTGAAATTCAAATTTACTACTGTCGCGTTGATACACCGACACACCCAGAATGTCAGCGGGCAGTAAATCGCTGGTGAATTGGATGCGCTGAAAGTGTAAGCCCAATGAGCGCGCCAGTACGTGTGCCAGCGTGGTTTTCCCCACTCCCGGTAAATCTTCTATGAGCAAATGGCCGCGCGCCAGCAAGCAAGTGAGCGCGAAGCGAATTTGTTGCGGCTTGCCGAGTATGATTTGCTCGGCTTGCTGGATGACGTTTTTCAGGGATAGGCTCATGAAAGCAATATCGCCGCCACCACTCTGCGATCCTCCGCCACTAGGATGTTGTAAGTGCGGCAAGCGGCGGGGGTGTCCATACACTCCAGCGCGATATGTGCATCAGTCAGCACGCGATACAAGCGTGGATGTGGGAAGCGTTGCTTAGCACCCGTGCCCAACAGCAGTATCTCTGGTTTGAGCGCTAGGAAATAGGTGAAATGTGCCTCGCTCAATTCGTCAAAGCGGGCGGCATTCCAATCGCTGCGAACTTCTTCTGCTAGCACCACAACGCTGTTGCTATAGCGTTCGCCGCTGACCATGACATGATCCGCACCGTGAGCGGTGAATAATTTTGTGTCGCCTAAATTGGATAAATGTAGTTTCAAATTACCATCTCCATTGCTGTGCCGGGGCGGCGCAGGTAAAATCACGGTCTTTGCTGCCCCTTTATGTTGCCTAGAACCGGGTCGAATACTACCGTGAAACCTATCTTAAAATCCACCAAACTTTCCAACGTGTGCTACGACATACGTGGCCCGGTGATGGAACGCGCCAAGCAGATGGAAGAGGAAGGCCAGCGCATCATCAAGCTGAACATCGGCAACCTCGCGCCGTTCGGCTTTGAAGCGCCGGAAGAAATTCAGCAGGATGTGATCCTCAATTTGCCCAGCGCCTCCGGCTATTCTGATTCCAAGGGGCTGTTCGCGGCGCGCAAGGCCATCATGCACTACTGCCAGTCCAAAAAAATAATGGGTGTCGGGCTGGAAGATATTTACATGGGCAACGGCGCGTCGGAACTGATCGTCATGTCCATGCAGGGTTTGCTCAACACCGGCGACGAAGTGCTGATCCCTACACCCGACTATCCGCTGTGGACGGCCTCGGTGACATTGGCTGGCGGCACACCGCGCCATTATGTGTGCGACGAGCAAAACGACTGGATGCCAGATCTGGCCGACATGCGCAGCAAG
>JANONO010000088.1:0-6358 GCA_031420875.1 Gallionellaceae bacterium
AGATTCTGGCGCGGCTTGTTCGGTCCGCGTGTCACGACCAAGCCCCAAGTAATCAGCGGCGCGACATCGCCCGGCCAACAGGTCTGGATGGGCAGCTTGCCTAAATCCACTTCGCTGCCTTCCCACACTACATCCTGACAAGGCGCGCTGGATAATATTTTAGGCGACATGTTCAGCACTTGCTTCAATACCGGCCATTTATCCCACGCATCTTTCAAGCCCTTGGGCGGTTCAGGTTCTTTGAGATAGGCCAACAGCTTGCCCACTTCGCGCAAGGCCGCAGTGGATTCTTCGCCCATGCCCAAGGCCACGCGGCGCGGCGTACCGAATAGATTGGCTAGGACTGGTATAGAGTGTTCGGTGGGGTTTTCAAACAGGATGGCCGGGCCTTGTGTGCGCAACACGCGATCACAAATCTCGGTCATCTCCAGATGTGGCGATACGGGCGCGGTGATGCGCTTGAGTTCGCCGATTTTTTCCAGTTGAGCGATGAAGTCGCGCAGGTCGTGGTATTTCATATGGTTTTTACTCCAAGCGAAAAAACAGTTATCCGCAGATTACACAGGTTTAATAAAATCGAGCCTCACCCTCCGGCCTCGTCTTGAACCTCTTATGCAGCCAAAAATACTGCTCCGGCATTTCCAATACACGCTGTTCAATAAATTCATTGACGCGACGAGTGTCCGCCACCACATCACTCGTAGGATAGTTTTCCCACGCCGGATAAAAGCGCACCTCATAACCTTGGTAATCCGGCAACACACGGATGATGCACGGCACCACCTTGGCTTTGGCCGTCGCCACCAGCCGTGGCAGGGTGGTGAGCGTGGCGGCGGGTATGCCGAAGAACGGGATAAACATGGCTTCCTTGGTAGATAAATCCTGATCCATGAAGTAGCAGAGCGGATAGCCTGCGCGCACCGCTTTCAGCACTGGACGCATGCCTTGTTGCCGTGAATACAACAGTTGCTGGCCAAATCGGGTGCGTTTTTTTAGCACGAAGTCGTTGAGGTAACGATTTTTCTGGTTGGCATATATATCAACATAATTGATGTGCATGGAAAGCCAAGTGCCGCCTACATCCAACGCCACGAAATGCGCCGTCAATAAAATGATCGGGTTGCCTTGAGCAGCTTTAAAGTATTCCATGCCCTCAACCCGCACCAGCTTTTTGATGCGCTCAGGACTGGACCACCACAAAATGCCGCGCTCGATGAAGCTGCGGGTAAAGGCACGAAAATTCTGGCGTACTAATAATGCGCGTTCAGCCTTGCTCTGCTGGGGAAAACACAAGCGCAGGTTGATAGTCGCAACGCGGCGGCGCTCAATAGCGATTAGATAAAAAAAAGTGCCCAAGCAGTTGCCTATCCAGGCTTGCAAGCGGAACGGCAAGAAGTGCAGCAGCCACAATATAAAAACCAGCAAGCGCGCCATCATGTTTTTTTCTGCGTAGCGGGCGCAATGCCAGCGGGCGTTTTATAGCGATTGTAGCTCCACAAATACTGGGCGGGGCAGGTGCGTATCACCTGTTCCAACGCGGTATTAATCTGCTTGGCCACGGACATGCCGGGGGATAATTCCAAGGGCGCAATGTGGATGACATAGCCCGCACCTTGCGGCAAACGTACGCTATGGGACAGCAAGACCGTTGCTCCGCTGGCTTCAATTAAGCGCCCGACCAAGGTCATGGTGTAAGCCGGACGCCCAAAAAACTCTACCCACTCGCCTTCGCCATTGCCGGGAACTTGATCCGGCAATAAGCCGATTGCTTCGCCACGCTTCAGTGCTTTAAGCAATGCGCGCACGCCGCCGATGTCGGTGCGCGCCAAGTGCATCTGGCCGCGTTCTCGCCCACCACGAATTATTTTATCCAGCCATAATTGTTTGGGCGGACGATACATGCAGGTCATCGGCATACGCGCAGCAACATAAGGGCCGATGATCTCAAAACATCCCATATGCGGCGTGAGTATGATGACGCCTTGGCCGCGTTGGTGAGCCGTTTCCAAATGTTCAAGGCCGTGGCAACTCTGTACCTTGCTTAAAATTTCAGGCAGCGGGCGTTGCCATGCCCAGGGGAGTTCACTGCCGCCTTTTCCTGTTTCGGCAATGTTGGCACTTAACATCTGGCGCAGGTCGGCTGCTGATTGGTCGGGGTAGGCGCGAGCGAGATTTTCACGCAGTCGCTGGGCATAGCTGCTGGACAGCCAATACGTCAGCCAGCTTAGTGCCGCACCTATGCTATGCAAAATACGCAGCGGTAAACGAGCCACTAAATTAAACAGCCAAACTATCAGGGAAGAATGCATGGGTGAGAGCAAGCAAGTTTTGTTATAATCAGCCTCTTTTTTTAGTCAACTTAAGATTTGCGGAGAGCTATGAGTGAATTTCTGTTTACATCCGAGTCTGTGTCTGAAGGACATCCTGATAAAGTCGCCGATCAAATCTCGGATGCTATTGTTGACGCTATTTTAGCGCAGGACAAGCATTCGCGCATCGCTGCCGAGACATTATGCAACACAGGGCTGGTCGTGTTAGCCGGTGAAATCACTACTTCCGCCAATGTTGACTACATTCAAGTGGCGCGCGATACCATCAAGCGCATCGGCTACGACAACACCGAGTATGGCATAGACTACAAGGGTTGCGCGGTGTTGGTGGCTTACGACAAGCAAAGCCCGGACATTGCTCAGGGTGTGAACAAGGCTTACGACGACACGCTGGATCAAGGTGCGGGCGACCAAGGTTTAATGTTTGGCTATGCCTGCGATGAAACACCGACGCTGATGCCGCTGGCCATTTATCTGGCACATCGTGCGGTGGAACGCCAAGCGCAATTGCGCCGCGATGGTCGCTTGAACTGGCTGCGCCCCGATGCTAAATCGCAAGTGACGATACGTTATGTTGATGGCAAGCCGCACTCCATAGACACTGTGGTGCTATCCACGCAACACGCGCCGGACATGAAGATGGAAGCCATCCGCGAAGCGGTGATTGAAGACATCATCAAGCCAGTGTTGCCGAAAGAATTGATTAAAGGCAACATTAATTACCTGGTTAATCCGACCGGACGGTTTGTCGTCGGCGGCCCGCAAGGCGATTGTGGTTTGACCGGGCGAAAAATTATAGTGGATACCTATGGCGGCTCAGCCCCGCATGGCGGCGGCGCCTTCTCTGGCAAGGATCCATCCAAGGTGGATCGCTCGGCTGCTTATGCCGGTCGTTATGTGGCCAAGAATATCGTCGCTGCTGGCTTGGCCAGCAAATGTCTGGTGCAAATTTCTTACGCCATCGGCGTGGCCAAACCGACCAGCGTGATGGTGGACACCTACGGTACCGGAAAAATTTCCAATGAAAAAATGACCGAATTGGTGCTGCGCCATTTCGATCTGCGTCCCAAGGGCATCGTACAAATGCTCGACTTGCTGCGTCCGATTTATCAAAAGACCGCAGCCTATGGCCATTTTGGCCGTGAAGAGCCGGAGTTTACTTGGGAGGCGACCGACAAGGCGGCGGCGTTGCGCGCCGACGCAGGCATATAATTTTGGAGCGCGGGCATCTTGCCCGCGAGTTTGCGGGCAGAATGCCCGCGCTCCCCTAAAGCTTCACCTCCCTCCGAGGGGCGCTGCGACCGAGTAATTCGGCCAGGCTCGGAAGGATGTCCACTGTATCAACGGCGCCCATTCATTAACTTTATAGATGAATGGAGCAACCATGAACGCTGTCACCACACAATTCACCGACTACAAAATCGCCGATATGTCCCTCGCCGCATGGGGACGCAAGGAACTCGCCATCGCCGAAATTGAAATGCCCGGCCTGATGGCTATCCGCAAGGAATTCGCAAAGGCTCAGCCGCTAAAAGGCGCGCGCATTACCGGCAGTCTGCACATGACCATTCAAACCGGCGTACTGATCGAGACGTTGAAGGCGCTCGGTGCAGAAGTACGCTGGGCATCGTGCAACATCTACTCCACGCAAGATCATGCCGCCGCTGCCATTGCTGCAACTGGCACGCCGGTTTTTGCTTACAAGGGCGAAACTCTGACTGAATACTGGGATTACACCCATCGTATTTTTGAATGGGCGGATGGCAGCCTGTCCAATATGATTCTGGATGATGGCGGCGATGCCACGCTGTTGCTGCACTTGGGCGCACGCGCGGAGCAAGACGCATCACTGCTGAGCAAGCCCGGCTCGGAAGAAGAAACTTGTTTATTCGCCTCGATCAAAGCCAAGCTGGCGACGGATAAAAAATGGTATTCCATGCGCCTCGCCGCGATCAAGGGCGTGACCGAAGAAACCACCACCGGCTTACATCGTTTGTATCAAATGCATCAGCGCGGCGAACTGAAATTCCCGGCGATCAACGTCAACGACTCGGTTACCAAATCCAAGTTCGACAACTTGTACGGCTGCCGCGAATCCTTGGTGGATGCGATCAAGCGCGCCACCGACGTGATGGTGGCCGGAAAAATCGCCGTCGTCGCGGGTTATGGCGATGTCGGCAAAGGCTCGGCACAAGCGCTGCGCGCGCTGTCGGCGCAAGTGTGGGTAACCGAGATTGACCCGATCTGCGCGTTGCAAGCGGCAATGGAGGGTTATCGCGTAGTGTCTATGGATTACGCTTGTGAGCACGGCGATATTTTCGTCACCTGCACGGGCAACTTTCACGTCATTACGCATGAGCACATGAAGAAAATGAAAAATCAGGCCATCGTGTGCAACATCGGCCACTTCGATAACGAAATTGATGTTGCTTCACTCAAGCAATACACTTGGGACAACATCAAGCCACAGGTGGATCACGTTATATTTCCGGATGGTAAAAAAATCCTGCTGCTGGCGGAAGGTCGCCTAGTGAATCTGGGTTGCGGCACTGGCCATCCGTCCTACGTGATGAGTTCCTCATTCGCCAACCAGACCATCGCTCAGATTGAATTATTTACGCGCAACAAGGATTATCCGATTGGCGTTTATACTTTGCCCAAGCATTTGGATGAGAAGGTTGCGCGTTTGCAATTGACCACGCTGAACGCGCAACTGAGTACCTTGACCGACCAACAGGCTGCATATATCAGTGTGCCCAAGGAAGGGCCGTACAAGGCTGACCATTATCGTTACTAAGCTATGCGACTGATACTGATCTGGATGTGCAATGCGCTAGCACTGTTAGCAGTGGCCTATCTCCTGCCTGGCATTAATGTGGATGGCTTTACCTCTGCGTTAATTGCCGCGCTGGTGCTCGGCCTCATCAATACCTTGATCCGCCCCTTGCTGATCCTGCTCACGCTGCCGATTACCGTGGTGACGCTGGGGCTTTTCATACTCATCATCAACGGCCTGTTATTCTGGTTTGCCGGATCAGTGATGCGCGGCTTTGAGGTCAGCGGATTCTGGGTCGGCGTGATGGGCGCATTGCTGTACAGTATTATTTCATCCGCATTGTCGCTACTGATTCCAAGGCAGACCCTGCGCCAGCCTGGATCAAATCCGGGCCCGGTAACCATAGATCATGACAAACTCTAAAAAATTATTCAGCTTCGAATTCTTTCCGCCGCAAACGCCGGAAGGCGTAGTGAAACTCGCCGCCACGCGCAAGCAATTAGCGATGCTTAAGCCGGAATTTTTTTCCGTCACCTTTGGCGCGGGTGGCTCTACCCAAGAGCGCACACTGGAAGCCATCCGCCAAATTAAGGCCGAGGGCTACAACGCCGCGCCGCACCTTTCCTGTGTCGGCTCCACCAAAGCTAACATCCGCGCCATGTTGAACACCTATAAAGATATGGGCATCAAGCGCATCGTGGCGCTGCGCGGCGACCTGCCTTCCGGTATGGCTACCACCGGTGAATTTCAATATGCCAACGAATTGGTGACCTTCATCCGTGCCGAAACCGGCGATCATTTTCACATCGAAGTGGCGGCCTATCCCGAATTTCACCCGCAAGCCAAATCGCCGCGCGATGACTTGCTCAATTTCAAACGCAAGATGGAAGCCGGAGCGAATTCCGCCATCACGCAATATTTTTACAGTGCTGCGGGCTATTTTTATTTTGTAGATGAATGCCGCAAGCTCGGCATCACCGCCCCCGTCGTGCCGGGTATCATGCCGATCGTGAAATTCACTCAACTGGCCAGATTCTCCGATGCTTGCGGCGCAGAAATTCCGCGCTGGATGCGTAAAAAACTGGAAAGCTACGGCGATGACAGTGCTGCTGTGCAAGCCTTTGGGCTGGATGCGGTGACGCTACTTTGCGAACGTCTGCTGGCAGGCGGCGCACCGGGGCTGCATTTTTATACGCTGAATCAGGCAGCGCCGAGCTTGGCAATCTGGCAACGGTTAGGGCTTTAGCGATCA
>JANONO010000089.1:0-3106 GCA_031420875.1 Gallionellaceae bacterium
TATATCGGTACATAAATTCAAATCAACCAGCAAAATGCGTGGCATGAGCCTCCTAGCCCTAGCCACCTCATTTTCAGTTACCGAAATGTTTGCGCGCGATTTAATCCTGCGCGGCTCAAAATAAGCATCGTTGCTCGAAGCAACATCCGTCAACATCGAAACGCCATGTTCATCTCGAACGGAATGCTCATATCTTGTGCGCCTAGCAGAATCTGCATCGGCAACTGCCACGGTTACTGGTTGCATAAGTAAGCCCCCATAATACCCACGTCAAAAATAAACGACTATTCCTACCAATGCTGAGTGCAGCCAACTCAACAAAAAAACCCTGCATTTAACCCAAATTGTCCATTAGCCAAAATTGTGTCATTCCGGCGAAGGCCGGAATCCAGTTGATTAAAAATCTCCCGCGAAAGCGGAGCAACGGTGCGGCTTTGTCCGCTTCGCGGGTTTTTTGTTCTTGCTGGATTCCGGCCTTCGCCGGAATGACGGGCTAATGGATTATTTGGGTTTAACCCAACCATTAAGCTAGCATATCATCTAATGACCTAGTTATAGAAGATTCCCAGTAAACTCGGCATCTCATATGGGAACCATCGACTGCCACCGCCAAGCATCGCGGCACATTTCATCAATGCCATATTGAGCCTGCCAACCAATCAACGCTCTTGCCAGTGATGGGTCGGCATAACACGCGGCAATGTCGCCGGGGCGGCGTCCGACCATACGATATGGCACCTTGCGCCCGCTGGCCGCCTCAAACGCCCGCACCACATCCAGCACACTATAACCCTGCCCTGTTCCCAGATTGACCGTAAGCACCCCTCCTCTTTTCGCCAGCGCTTTCAACGCTGCCAGATGGCCGCGAGCCAAATCCACGACATGAATATAATCGCGCACACCCGTGCCGTCATGGGTCGGATAATCGCTGCCGAATACTGCAAGCTCCGCCAATTTGCCAACCGCCACCTGTGCGATATACGGCATCAGATTATTGGGAATCCCGTTTGGATCTTCGCCGATCAAACCGGATTCATGCGCGCCCACCGGGTTAAAATAACGTAGCAATGCAATACGCCAACCGCCATCCGATTTCGCAACATCACCCAGCATCTCCTCTATCATCAGCTTCGACCGCCCATAGGGGTTGGTCGCTGACAAGGGAAAGTCCTCACGAATCGGCACCGCATGCGGATCACCATAAACCGTAGCAGAAGAAGAAAAAACCAGCGTCTTCACCCCGGCTTCGGCCATCGTTTCAAACAACACCAGGCTGCCGTTAATATTATTGTCGTAATAACGCAAGGGCTGCCCCACCGATTCGCCCACTGATTTCAAACCGGCAAAATGGATAACGGCTTCGAAGCGATGGCCAGCAAACAGGGTGTGCATCGCCTCCCGATCACGCAAATCTGCCTCGAAAAAACTTGGGCGACGCCCAACGATACGCTCAATGCGATCCAGTACCGATGCCTTGCTGTTGCATAAATTATCGACGACCACTACTTCCAACCCGGCCAGCATCAGCTCGACCACTGTGTGCGAGCCTATGTATCCGGTACCGCCCGTAACTAGAATCATGCGTGCTTCACCTTCATAAGATTCCGTGAAATTGCTGGCTAAACTTTGGCTACCCAAGCTAAATTTGTGAGCTCCAGCAGCAGAAACTCACACCACCCCCGGCAGCGCCCCAAATTCAGCCTTGTCTTGCAGCACCTCCTCTACTAAAGTTAAGCCAATACGCTCAGATTCGGCAGAAAACCCATAAACCAACGCCGTATCGCACAAAATGTTGATGCTACGTGGAACACCCCGGCTAACTTCTGCGATTTTGTCGCAAGCAGCAGCAGTAAACAGTGGTGCTTCTCGCCCCGCAACGGCCAGCCGATGCAGGATATAGCTTGTTACCTCAGAGGCATCCAAAGGCTTGATATGAAAATCCACGGCCACGCGTTGCGCGAATTGTTGCAGCTCAGGCTGCATCAGCATGCTCTTCAGTTGCGGCTGGCCAACAAGAATCACCTGAAGCAACTGATGCTTATCCGCATTAATATTGGACAGCATGCGCAAAGATTCCAGCGCGTCTGGGTTAAGATTATGCGCCTCATCAACAATCAACAGTACACGCTTACCCAAGCCATGCTGCTTAATCAGAAAACGCTGGAAATCATCATACAACCCCACCTTTGATTTCCCCTCATAAGGCAAACCAAAAGCCAACATGATCCATTCCAATAAATCGACAATATCTCGGTGGGTGTTGTACACCAGACCAACCGTATGGCTAGGAGATAAATCGTTCAACAGGTGGCGAATCAGCGTCGTCTTGCCACATCCAATTTCACCACTTAAAACCGAAAATCCCGCACCATTTTTTATCCCAAACTGCAACATCGAAAAAGCGTAAGCGTGCCGCCGACCCAAATATAAAAAATCTGGGTCGGGCTGAATAGAGAAGGGCTTTTCATTCAAACCGTAAAATGCTTCGTACATGATATATCAAGGCCTATTGATGTTTCCAATATGCATGACGAACAACCCCTCTCCCGCCGCACAAGTGTGCGTCGCCCTCTCCCCAAGGGAGAGGCAATACAACCCCCTCTCCCTTGGGGAGAGGGCTGGGGAGAGGGTTGCAGCCACGGCGAAACAACTTTACATTCAGTTTGAAAATCCCAACACAACCACCCCGTTTCAGATGAGGTGGATGACACCCAAGGTTTCCAATCCAATTTTGCAATTGTACCTTACTCAAGGCCAGTAAGGCCGCACAGCCTTAAACTGAAATCAGAGGATTGCCTATAAAAACGAAAGGGCATCGGACTCATCGCTCAGCAAGATGAAAAACTGGTAGCATGAAAACATCAGCAGGAAACCGAATAACCGAGCGAACCTCGCCCCACAAATTAAATCATGGAAATAATATGAACAACCGGAACATCCGTTGACATGAGTCATTGGTAAGCCGCGCGCAACGCGAACAATTAAACAACCATAAAAGTACGATACTGTGGTTCACCGGTTTATCTGGTGCTGGCAAATCCACTCTGGCCCATGCTGTAGAAAAAGAATTGCATGATCGGGGCGGCCGCACATTCGTATTTGATGG
>JANONO010000090.1:0-2651 GCA_031420875.1 Gallionellaceae bacterium
CCACAGCGCAAACAAAACCAACGTGCTCAGCAGATAGAGAATAAAGCGGTGCATCACATGGTTATAGGTGCAGTGAACAAAGCTATGTAATCCGCGCAAGGCGACGAAAGCCCAAGCTCCGATGAGCAAAAATGGGCTCACCGTGTGCGATGCAAATACCAGTGCGCACAGCACATAAAACAGAACTGGCACCTCAAACAAGTTTTGAAAATTTTCTGAAGCTTGGACGTTTTGCAAAATTGCGGCAGATTGTCGGGAGGTAGCAATGTCTTGCGGCTGTATACCGCGAGCACGTATTTCACCGAACCGCTCAACAAAAAGCCGTAGCCAAACCATTGCGGTGATGCCGACCATGGCAAGGCAGGGGTACAGAATATTGGTTTCTAACATGATGGTAATACCGTGTTTTAGTGGTTAGGGCGTCAACGTGCGTCTCAGCGCGATCACATTATGCACAAGCAATTCATAGGCTCGCAAGTGTTTCGCGTGCGTTCGTCATGCGGCCAAGTCTGTGTGCATCTCCAGTACAACACTACGTTTTATGTTGCCGCCACGCATTGACTTCACATAGGCGCAGCCTAAACTGAGATCGTGATCTGTAAAGGGCAAGCCGGGGCGCAAGTCCGGGTACGCAAAACTTCCGATCTGAGGGACTTGTTCCTTCTGACAGCGGGGTTGCCAGAGCGCGTAGGGATTATCATTTTGCGAGAAGGGCGCGAGCCATTCTCGCGCCTGCTCATCTGTCCGCCGCCGCCTTGGATATTGTTTGCATCGCAAGGAGTGGAGTATGGCTATCAGCACAAACGCCGTTTCATCTAGTTCCGCAGTACCCGTAATTCCTGCGCGCGAGCCGGCGCTCGCTTTGAATGCGCAGCGCGAACAAACCTTGGCCACACCGCCCAGCGCGATTACACGCATATCATCCGAAGGTCGATTGCGCGCTGAATTCGAGCGCCAGCAAATCGTGGCGACTACACAGGATAATTTAGCAGCGCGATCCGAAGCTGTGCCGCTTCGTAGCACGGGTGAGGCGGCTAGTGCGGCCATCGTCGCACCCCCCGCGCCTAACCCAACTGCAGCATCAAGCCAAGCGCGGAATGTCGAAGCGCGGAATGTCGAAGCGCGGAATGTCGAAGCGCTTGAACGCGACGTGCAACAGAGTGAACGCACGTCAGTAGCACCGCGGCCAGCCGTGTTGGTGGAAACACGCGACAACGACGCCATTGAGCTGCCGGCGTTTGTGCCGCAACGGGTAACGCCCAATGAAACACCCGCCGGGCTGTTGGCAACGCGCGTTTCGAGTGCGCCTGCTGCGCGCTTCTTATCGGCCAGCGCAACGGTAGAGAATATTGCAAATACGAGCACGCCGACGACTGATGATCGTATAAACCAAGTGAAAATTTCCCAGACCGCCAGCGAATTCGTCGCCGCAGTCAATGACTTTCAGAATAAGCGTAAACAAGCCTTGGATAACGCCGCAACCGTAAACCAAGCGCAAGTTGTGGCTGAGTTGCGCGCCAACCCTGAGCGTAGTGCGTCACGACTCGTGGAAAATGTAACGCAGCCGGTGGCGGCTGGCGCTGCGCGCTTTGATATTTCCACCTTTGCCGTGGGCGTTGCACGCTTTAGCGTGGCGCAAAGCCTTAATCAAAGCAATGCGCCGGCAGCCTTAGCAAGTCAGGAGAATACCAACGATACGCGGCGCATTGCGCGCGCCGAAGTGGCGGGACAGCTCCCAGTCACCAGCAGGTCACCAGACGCGCCTGAAGCACCTGAAGCGGCCAGCCTTACGCCAAGTGTGTCCAGCCAGACACCACAGAACGCTGCACAAAATAGTGCTGCAAGCAGTTTAGGCGGTACGGGCCTGGGACAAAGCGGTTTGGCCAAGCATTTGAATGCCCTGGCCAATCTGTTAACCCCGTGAGCGCTGAAGCGCGTTTCGACCCCGGTGCAATCACCCAAGCCTATATTTTTATTGGTTTTTTAGCTTTCCGTCGTTGACAGGAGCAGAGCCCATGGGTTATATTTCGCGTCCTTTGGTGATATAGCTCAGTTGGTTAGAGCACAGCACTCATAATGCTGGGGTCGGTGGTTCAAGTCCACCTATCACCACCAGGACTGAATTAAGTTCGGCCGCCAAGTGCGGCCGATTTTGCCTAAGGGCGAACGCTTGCGACCCCTTAAAACTTTTCTGCATCATTGCTGATCCCTGTAAACACACATAGCCAGTGGCTAAAAAACTCTTTATTCAGACTTTCGGTTGCCAGATGAACGAGTACGACTCGGACAAAATGGCGGATGTGTTGCATGCCTACGAAGGCTTCGAGCGCATCGACAAACCGGAACAAGCTGATGTGATCCTCTTCAACACCTGCTCCGTGCGCGAAAAAGCGCAAGAGAAGGTTTTCCACGCGCTCGGTCGTTGGCGTCATCTGAAGCAGGACAACCCAAAGTTGATGATCGGCGTCGGCGGTTGCGTTGCCAGCCAAGAGGGCGCCACCATCCTCAAGCGTGCGCCGTATGTGGATTTCGTATTCGGCCCGCAGACCCTGCATCGCATTCCTGAATTGATGCAAGCGCGGCTGCAAAGCGGTCGCGCGCAGATGGATATCAGCTTCCCCGAGATTGAAAAATTCGACCACTTGCCACCG